>JBEKIK010000075.1:0-7353 GCA_050011795.1 Thermoguttaceae bacterium
CAGTGGATGTACCATAACGGATTTAAGATGCCAAGCGATCCGATCCTGGAACCCATCGAAACCATCAAGTGCCAAGACTCGATCCTCGACCTCTCAGACCCGGAACATCCAAAAGAACCCGAATGGCCAAAAGCTGAATTCATAGTTAGCAATCCACCGTTTTTGGGCGATAAAAAGATGCGCGGAGAATTAGGGGATGAGTATGTAGAAAAACTTAGAGAACTCTATAAAGATCGATTGCCGGGTCAATCGGATTTGTGTTGTTATTGGTTCGAAAAAGCGAGGGAACAAATCAAATGCAAAAAATGCATTCGAGCAGGTCTGCTCGCAACACAAGGAATTCGTGGGGGCGGAAATCGAAAAGTATTAGATCGGATTAAGAAGAGTGGAGATATTTTTTGGGCAATGAGTGATAGAGAATGGGTTTTGGAAGGTGCGACTGTTCATGTCAGCATGGTTGGATTTGATAATGGAATAAAAAAAGAAGAAAAAATATTAGATGGTAAAGAAGTAAATAAAATAAATGCTAATCTTAGTCCTGGAGCAGAAACAAATAATGCAAATATTTTAGAAAGTAACCTTGGGATATCTTTTTTAGGAAGTTGTAAAGGCGGACCATTTGATATTTTAGAAACAGAAGCGTTAAAGATCATTTCAACTACAGGTAATCCAACTGGATTGGTTAATAGTGATGTTATTAGACCAGTACAAAACAGTAAGGATATCCTTCAATCCAGATGTTTTCGTTGGATAATTGACAATGCAGAATTAACGCTGGAAAAAGCATGTTTATATGAATATCCACACCAAGTAGTAGTTGAAAGAGTCAAACCTATTAGAGATAAGAATCGGGATAAGTGGTTAAAAGAGAATTGGTGGCGTCCACAAAGGATGCGACCTTTGATGCGTGAAGGAATAAAACTACTGAAAAGGTTCCTCGTTACAACAACTACTTCAAAACATCGTCTGTTCATTTGGCTACAAGCACCTATTCTACCTGACCATCAATTAATTGTATTCGCACGCGAAGACGATTTGTTTTTTGGAATTCTTCAGTCTCAAATTCATGAATTATGGACAAGAGCAGTTGGAACACAGTTGCGTGAAGCCGAAAGTGGATTCCGTTATACACCTACGACGTGTTTTGAAACATTTCCCATGCCCAATCCAACCGCAAAGCAATCGGCGGCGATAGCGGAGGCGGCGCGGGAGTTGGATGAATTGAGGAATCGCTGGCTGAATCCGCCGGAGTGGACGAAGACGGAGGTTTTGGAATTTTCCGGCTCGGTTGATGGGCCGTGGGCGCGGTATATTGATCTGGAGAGCGTGCGCAGCCCTCACCCTAACCCTCTCCCGACCAACCTTCGGTCGGTGCCCGGAGAGGGGACGATTGGCACGGTGCGTTGGCCGCGCGTGGTGGCCAAGGATTTGGAATGTGCCGAAAGTCTTAAAAAACGCACGCTTACGAATCTTTACAATCAGCGTCCGCAATGGCTGGCAAACGCCCATGAAAAACTCGATGCGGCGGTGTTCGCCGCATACGGATGGGACCCGGTCATCAGCGACGAGGAGCTTTTAGAGCGGTTATTGAAACTAAATTTAGAGCAATCTGAAAAGTCATAGGAAATCATCAGGGACTTAATTCGTCCATCATCCTTAAAGGACAAATTCCGGAGACGCCATACTCAATTAAAAACGCAAGTTGCAGGGCTGCTTATTGGAATGATTGATTAGTGGAGAGGGAGAAAATTGGATTTCTTGTGTGGGGTTAAAGTATGGGGTGTGGAGTATAGAGTATGGAGAATCAACTTACGGGATAGAGATTAGGGGGCTGAGTTTCACGCGGTGTACGGTGGACAGTCGAAAACAGGGGTTTTGCAGGCTTTTTCTTGCAAAAATCATCGAATTCCGGCTGCATTGGATGGTATATTAAATATAAGCGCGGCGTATGTAAAATATGTAGATACTTCGCTGCCCAAGAAGAAATGATCCGAAAGCATATTTTTATACTAAGAGCCTATCCAAATACCCATTTTTGTCATCCTGAGCATAGTGAAGGATCTTGATAATAGAGGCCAGATTCTTCGCTTCGCTCAGAATGACGACCGGTTTTAGGATAAGCTCTAAGAAGATGTGTGTGCTTATTGACATATTAGGCCAATAAGCCCTAACCCTATCCCGACCAACCGACCATGCTCCGCACGGTGCCCGGAGAGGGGACTTTTCGGATAGTTTCTAATCACTGACCACCGCCCACTGTCCACTGACCACCGTCCACTTTCCCTTGTATATGCCTTTTCTGGATCGCTTCAAACAACTGTTTCCTGGAAGGAGGTTGAACGTATCCGCCCGTTTTGCCTTGCTGCGCGAAGCGATTCAAGGAACGATGTCGAGTTTTTACATGGCCCGCGATTTGCGCACCAATAAAATCGTGGGTTTGAAGATTCTTAATCCCAAGAAGACGGCCGAATTCAACGCCCGTTTCCGCGGACTGCACAAACCCAGCGAAGGCGAAATTTCAGTGCAACTAAAGCACCCTAACATCGTGGAGACCTTCGAGTACGGGCTGACGACCGAGGACGAACTCTACTTAGTAATGGAGTTCCTCGAAGGGGCCACGCTTTTTTCCGCGTTGGTGGGGCAAGATCCGCACTTGGAAGGACGCCGCGTAAAGTTTATCCGCCAGGCGGCCGAGGCCCTGGCGGCGGTCCACAATGCCGGATTCATCCATCGCGACATCTGCCCGAGGAACTTCATGCTCACCAATAATGGCGATGACATCAAACTCATCGACTTCGGCCTGAGCGTGCCCGCCACCAAGCAGTTCATGCAGCCGGGCAATCGCACGGGCACGCCCAACTACATGGCCCCGGAATTAGTCCGCCGCCACACAACCGACCAGCGTCTCGACGTTTTTGCCTTCGGCGTGACGGCCTATGAAATTTGCACCTTCGAGTTGCCGTGGATGCGCGGCACCACGGGCATGGCCGCCATGACTCATGACCGCCCGCCAACCGATATCAGCAAATACCGCCCGCAAATCAATCCCGCCTTGGCCAAGGCCATTCACGCCTGCATCGAGCCTCTGCTGGGCCTACGCTGCCCTTCGATGGAAAAATTCCTGCAGATGATCCGCGAAGTCAAACATGAAGACGTGTGAGAAAAGGGATTAGGGATTGGGGATTGGGGATTAGGGATTAGGGGATAGGGGAATATTATCGAAACCGCTTTCGATTTCGCGCCGCGGACTTCAAATCAAAAAGTGGTCAGTAAACTGACCACCCCTTTTACCCCGAGCCCCAAATCCCAGAATCCCGAACCCTGAACCTTATTCGTGCCTCTTGTTTGATGGCCCCTTGGGCATTAAAATAGTCGTTTTATTATTTTTAAGGATTATATATGCGGCACGTCTTATCGGCTTTGGTTCAGAACGTACCCGGGGTATTGTCGCACATTTCCGGGATGCTGGCCTCGCGGGGTTACAACATTGACAGCCTGGCCGTGGGGGAGACAGAGGACCCCCATTTGTCGCGGATGATCTTTGTCATCGTAGGCGACGACAGCGTGCTGGAGCAGGTCCGCAAACAATTGGAAAAAATCGTCACCGTGGTCCGCGTCGACGACATCAGTTCCCAGGACTTCGTGGAACGCGACTTGATGTTGATCAAAGTCAGCGCCCCGCCCGGCAAACGCAGCGAGATCAGCGAATTGGCCAATATTTTTAACGGCCGGATCGTAAACGTATCGCTGGATTCCGTGGTGGTCGAAATCTCCGGTCAAGAAAGAAAAGTCGAGGCTTTTATCGAACTAATGCGTCCCTTCGGCATCCTCGAAGTCGTCCGCACCGGGCGAATCGCGATGGTCCGGGGAAGCAATATCGTCAAGGATGAAGGATGAGGGATGAAGGATGAATGAAACCGTTTGCGGTTTCGCGGTGAAAACTGTAAACCGTAAACTGTAAACCGATTACTGATAACCAAGAGGATAATCATGCCCGCCAAAATCTATTACGACAAAGACGCCGACATTTCTCTTTTGAACAACAAGACGCTGGCCATTTTGGGTTACGGCTCGCAAGGTCACGCCCATGCGCAAAACCTCCGCGACAGCGGCTGCAACGTGATAGTGGCCGAATTGCCGGGCACGGACAATTACCAACTGGCTGTAAAAGACGGATTCAAGCCGGTCTCCGTAGCCGAGGCCGCGAAAAAGGCCGACATCATCACCATTCTCCTGCCCGACGAGCTGCAGGCCGACGTCTTCCGCACGCAGATCCGCGACAATCTTTCCCCGGGCAACATTGTGGTCTGCTCGCATGGATTCAACGTGCATTACGGCCAATTCAACATGCCCAAGGGCGTTGCGGTGATCCTTGTGGCGCCCAAAGGTCCCGGGCATTTGGTGCGATCGGAATTCGTTCGCGGTGCGGGCGTGCCGTGTTTGATCGGCCTGGGCGAGGGCGCGGGAGCGGATGCCTTGAAGATCGGTCTGGCGTATGCCAAGGGCATCGGCGGGACCCGGGCGGGAGTGATCGAAACCTCCTTTGCCGAGGAAACCGAAACCGACCTGTTCGGCGAACAAGTGGTGCTTTGCGGCGGACTGTCGGCCCTGATCAAGGCAGGCTACGAAACACTAGTCGAGGCCGGGTATCAGCCCGAGATGGCTTATTTCGAGTGCGTCCACGAGGTGAAATTGATCGTGGACCTGATTTATCAGGGCGGACTAAGCTACATGCGCTATAGCATCTCGAACACGGCCGAATACGGCGACTACACACGCGGCCCGAGGATCATCACCCCGGAGACCAAGGCCGAAATGAAACGGATCCTGGCCGAAATTCAGGACGGCCGATTCGCCCGGGAATGGATTCTGGAAAACAAGGCCAATGCCCCATCGTTCAAGGCCCTGCGCCGAAAGGAACGTTCCCATCCGGTCGAAATAATCGGCCGGCAATTGCGCAAGTTGATGTCCTGGATCAACGCCAAGGAAGTTTAAAAAGGGATGATTAGGTATTATGAATTGAGGAGTATGAATTGGTAGGACGGATTTGCAATCCGTCCGGGATGGGGGATAGAATTAAATTCCGTCCTAGGGCCCGTCGTTATGCATAAGCTGCTGCCACCCGCTGACAAATAGATGCCCCCTCTGCCTTGCTATCAAATAAATGTCCCCTCCCCCTCCGAGAGACGGGTAGGGTGAGGGCTGTCACTGAATAATGGCTCATTGTCTGCCAAAATCCCTATTGCTAAAAACCGAAATATCGACAAAATATCCTTAATCGTTTTATATCTGCCTGCAAATGAGCATTCTTTTCCGCATTCAAGGCAGATTGCGAACAAAAAAGCTTTATCTCCGTATTTATTCAATGCGGATGATAATGATGCCTCGATAACATCTTTTTTCCGCGATCCGCTGCGGACGCTTCGGCCGCGTAAGGTCGATCAGCAGGGAGCGGAAAAGGATTTTTTACGCATCGAACAAACACATCTACCGGTTTAACTTTATTTCCGTTACCACTTATTATGTCAACAATTGTCAGTCACGCACACACGCTTTTCGACGAACTCAAGCCCGGCGATCGAATCGAGGTCGAGCACACCGTTACCGTGGGCCGCAGTAGCTGGCCGGCCAAAACCTATGGGACCGTGTTGCGCACCGAGCGCAGGCGTCACGGATTGCACCATCGCCGGAATTTCGACGACAAAGTTTATAGCGATACCATCCTCCTGGAACTTCCCGATGGCGAATTGACCGCCATAACCGTCGACGAATATACATCCTTGCGCCGCGCATGAACGGTTGACAAGTCTTACACTTGTGTGCCGCTGCTTGCTTGCAAGCAGTGCTTTCATTCTGCCATCGTTGAATCGACAAGCATGACCGACTCCACCGATCCGCCTTTTGCCGCGCATTCTCGCGATTTCAAGAGTAATCTTTACGTCTATCCGGTCTTGAGCCGCCGCGCCGGGGGGATTTCCATCGGCGTGAACCTCAGTCGCAATAAGTTCTGCAACTTCCAATGTATTTACTGCCAGGTCGATCTGACCGAGCCGGGCGAAGACGAGATTGTCGACTTGCAGCGCTTACGGCAGGAACTCGATGGCACCGTCGATCTTGTGACTTCCGGCCGCATTTTCCAGGATAAGCAATTCAGCGACACCCCGGAATCGCTGCGGCGGCTGAACGATATCGCTTTTTCCGGCGACGGCGAACCGACGGCCTACCGGAACTTTGCCCAAGCCGTTGAGGTGTGCGCCGACGTCCGCCGCAGTCACCGGCTGGATGACGTAAAGCTGGTGCTCATAACCAACTCCAGCCTGCTTCATCGCTGGAACGTGCTGCCCGGGCTGGAAATCCTGGACCAAAACAACGGCGAAATCTGGGCCAAACTCGATGCCGGCACCGAGGCCTATTATCGTCAGGTTGCCCGATCGGCCGTGTCGTGGCGGCAAATTCTGGACAATCTCCGCAATACGGCTCGGGCAAGGCCCATCGTCATCCAGAGCCTTTTCATGCGGATCCGCGGGCAACCGCCGCCGGCCGACGAAATAGAGGCATACTGCCGCCGATTGCAAGAGATCGTCGCGGGCGGAGGAAAAATTAAGCTGGTTCAAATCCATACCATCGCCCGCCGCCCCGCCGAATCCTGGGTCTCCCCGTTGGGCAGCGCCGAAGTGGATTCCATTGCCGAAACCGTGCGCCGCGAAACCGCCTTGCCCGTGGCCGCGTTTTATAGGTAGATTATAATGGGTAGCCCAGGTTCTTGAACCTGGGCGGCTTTGCCGCAAGAGGTTAAATGTGGATGGGAAAGAATTACAGGGCCTCTTGCGACTTCGTCGCACCGGTTCAAGAACCGGTGCTACCCAGTTAAATTTGCAATTTGCAATAAATTTGGTTGCGACCGGCCGGGCAAAGGAGGTGTATCCTGAACGAAAACAAATGTGACAATAAATTTTCCATATGCCTGCCGGCGGTTTTGACGTTGGTAGTGCTGCGGTTGTGCCTGGGTTGTCATTTTCTTTACGAAGGCGTGTGGAAGATCGAACACCGCGATCAGTTCACGGCCGAGCCATTTTTAAGTCAAGCCAAGGGGCCTTTGGCTGGATTTTTTTACGCCCTGATTCCCGACATCAACGGCCGCCAGCGCCTGCGTGTTGTTACCGATGAAAACGGGAAAAAACGGATCGACTCCGACCCCATCGCCGCGCGGTGGAACGATTACCGTCAGAACCTGGTGGATTATCTTAAGCCGCGGGACGTAACCGATCAGGCTGCCACGGCCGCCCATCAACAATTCGAAACCGACTCCGAAAAAAAGTATATCGAATTTAAAAAATCGCTGGAGGCCTATTT
>JBEKIK010000076.1:0-7344 GCA_050011795.1 Thermoguttaceae bacterium
GGGCCGCCTGGGCTTGGCGCAGGGTTTCTTTGCGCACGACGTTGAACTGCACGTGGTGGCCGCCGAGCTTGAAGTAGGCGCGGACCAGGCGCGCTAGTTTGTCGATGCCGTTGTCGTCGTTTACCAGCGCAGGCGTGAACTTCATGTTCAAGAGCGTACCGCCCGTTTTGACGTGGTCCAACTTGCCGGCCGATTTCAACACCGCCGTGGGACCGTGACGGTCAGCGCCTTGGGCCGGCGATATCCCTTCGGACAGCGGGAGACCCGCCTTGCGCCCGTCGGGCATGGCACCGGTGACCGAACCGAAATACACGTGGCTGGTCGTAGGCAGCATTTCCACGCGGTAACAACCGCCCTTGCTATTCGGCCGGCCGTCCAACTCCTCGAAAAGCATCTGGAACTCCCGGACCATGATCCCATCGGCGTAGTCGTCGTCGTTGCCGTACTTGTGCGTGCGGTGCAGCAATCGCCCGTGAAGGATTTCATGGTCGTGGCCCTCGAAATCCGCGTCCAGCGCCCGGACCAACTCGCTTAAGGACATGGCCTTGTCGTCGAAAACCACCTGTTTCAGCGCGGAAAGACCATCGGTAAGACTGCCTATGCCCACGAACTGCACGTAGCTATTGTTGTAGCGTGCGCCGCCGGCGTTGTAGTCCTTTCCCTTGCGTATGCAATCGTCGGTAATAACCGAGAGGAAGGGGGCCGGCATCCACGCGGCGTACATCTGCTCGATAATCTGGTTGCCGCGGAGCTTGAGCTCCAGGAAATGCCGGACTTGCCGGCGGAAGGCTTCCAGCAGCGCGTCGAACGATCCGAACTCGTCCGCGGTCCCGGTGCGCGGGCCGAGCCGTTCGCCGGTGCGGGGATCGATTCCGTCGTGGAGCGTCAACTCCATAATCTTCACCAGATTGAAATAGCCGGTTAGTATGTAGGCCTCCTTGCCGAAGGCCCCGGTTTCCACGCATCCGCTGCAACCGCCGGCCCGGGCGTCTTCCAGCGATTTTCCCTGGCGAAGCTGTTCTTCGATTACCGTGTCGGCATTGAAGATCGAGGGGAATCCGTATCCCTTGCAAATCACCCGCAGGGCATGCTTCAACAGTGCATCCGGCGTTTTCCCGGATAACTGGAGGTTACTGCCGGGCTGCAGCATGTGCATCTCGTCGACGATGTCCAAAAGCAGGTGGGAAACCTCGTTCGATCCGTCGCCGCCGTCGGCCAGCAGGCCGCCTAAGTTGATGTTGGCGAAATCGGTGTACGTGCCGCTTTCGGCGGCCGTCACTCCAACCTTGGGCGGCGCAGGGTGATTGTTGAACTTGACGAAAAAGGCTTCCAGCAGTTCCCGCACCTTATCGTAGCTGAGCGTGCCGTTGGCAAGGCCGTTGCGGTAGAACGGCAATAAATGCTGATCGAGGTGGCCGGGATTGAACGAATCCCAGCCGTTCAGCTCGGTGATCACCGCAAGATGGCAGAACCAGTAGTATTGCAACGCCTCGTGAAAGTCCCGCGGCGCGTATGCCGGCACGTGCGTGCATACATCGGCGATCTTCTCCAGTTCCGCTTTACGGACCGGATCGGGCTCGATGGCGGCCATTTCCGCGGCTCGCCTTGCGTGGCGTGCAGCGAAAAGTATCGCCGAGTCGCAGGCGATGTCCATCGCGCTAAGCTGCTCCAACTTGGCATGCACCTCCGTATCGCTCAGGAAATCCAGTCCCGCGATTGTCTCGGCGATCTGGCGCTTGAAATCCAACATCCCCTTGGCGTAGATTTTGCCGTCCAGAACGGTATGTCCCGGGGCGCGCTGCTCCATGAACTCGGTAAAGATGCCCGCCTTGTACGCGGCGAGCCACTCCTCGGACATGGCCGCGAAGAGCTTGTCGCGCATGCTGCGGTTGCGCCAGTAAGGGATGATCTTCTCTTTGTATATTTGAATACAGTCCTCGGAAACGGCATAGCTCGTCTTCGGCCGCGAGTCTAGGATTCGCAGGTCTTCGAGGCTGTGGCAGGTCAGTTCCGGATAGGTGGGCACTGCCTTGGGCGCAGGGCCGCGCTCGCCCACGATCAACTCGTCCTCGCCCAGGTATATCGTTTTACGCTCGCACAAGTAGTGGAAGGACCGCGCTCGCATGACCGGCACGGAGTATTTCCCCTCGTTGGCCTGATAGAACTCGGTGATCAGCGATGCGCGCTCCGGCGAAATCAAGGGCGCGGCGTCTAGGCTCGCGCGCCGCAGTCTGGCCGTTCTTTCGTTCATGGCATTAACCGCCGATTTGAATGTTCAGTCCGAAGGCCTGGAATCTTTCCTTCGCGCGCTGGATTGTTTGCGTGTTGGGTGCTTGTGAAAAAAAGGGGACCGGCTCCGAACCGTCCGTTAATTTACATGGTAAATAGCCGTCAATCGCGGCGCCCGTCCCGGTTTTTCCACAAGATCCGGCCATTTGGCGCGCGCTGGACCGCTCCTTCCTTCCCAGGCTCGTCCACTTGTGCGCCGCCGTGGCGTGATAAGGCAGCAGGTTCACTTGGCGCACCCCGGGCGCCGAGGCCGCGAAACGGGCTACGGCCTCCACCTGCTCGGGCTCATCGTTAAAACCGGGCACAAGCGGCATGCGAATCCAGATGTTCCGGTGAACGTCGCCTAGGGCAAGAAGATTCTCCAATATAACGACATTCGACACGCCCGTCCATTGCCGGTGCCGGTCGTCGTCCATGACCTTCAGATCATACAGGAAAAGATCTGTAAGCGGCGCCGCCGCCAGCAGGTCTTCCCTTGACACGTAGCCCGAAGTGTCCACGGCCGTGTGAATTCCCTCAGTCCGGCAGGCTTCCAGCAGGTTCCGAAGAAAATGCGGCTGCATGAAAGGCTCCCCACCGGAAAAGGTCACCCCTCCGCCCGACTCCTCATAGAAAATGCGATCCAGAAGCACCTCGGCCAGAACCTCCCCGACGTTCATCGTCCGGCCGACCAGTTGCCTGGCTTCGGTTGGACAAACCTTTACGCACTCGCCGCACCGGATGCAATCGGCCCGCTGGTCCGACACCGAGCCGTTGCCCGACGTCTTGACCTGGGGGCAAACCCGCCGGCACTCGCCGCACCGCAAGCAGCGGTTTTCGATGACCACCAACTCGCGCTCCGGGCAAATGCCTTCGGGGTTGTGGCACCACGCGCACCGCAACGGGCAGCCCTTCAGAAACACGGTCGTACGGATGCCCGGACCGTCGTGTATCGAATACCTCTGAGAATTGAAAATCAAACCGCTTTCCATAACATAATACTAACGGGTTATAGTAATTCTGTCAACGATTGCATCTGCACATCTCGTCGTTGTAGAACAAAATCACCTGCTCGTAAGGATGCGGAAACATTCATCCTAACGAGAGAACACTCGGAGGGACTTGAACCCCCAACTCTCGGTCCGGAAGACAGATGCACTATCCAATTGTACCCTGACCTCCGGCCCCTGATCCATAACCCCCGAGCCTCTACTCCAGGGTTTTTTTATATCCGCCCTGAGGGTACAATGGTCGCTTTCCAGATTTGCTGCTTTGGCATAGATAGCACCTGTTGATTGCCAACTGCCAACACGAAATTATACAAATAACATGAAAATTGGTCTGACTTACGATCTTCGACAGGACTATTTGGCCGAGGGTTATTCCGAAGAGGAGACCGCCGAATTCGATCGGCCCGATACGATCGAGAGCATCGAATCGGCCTTGCAGGGTTTGTGCCATCAAACCGATCGCATCGGCAACGCCAAGAAATTGATCGCCCGGCTGGCCCGGGGCGACCGCTGGGATCTGGTCTTTAACATTGCCGAGGGATTGCACGGCACTGCCCGGGAGGCACAGGTGCCGGCGATTCTCGATTTATTCCAGATTCCTTACACCTTTTCCGATCCCTTGACGATGACCATCTCGTTGCACAAGCATTTGACCAAGACGATTGTCCGTCAGGCGGGCATGCCTACCGCCGATTTTGTGCTGGTCGAGCGATTGGAAGACGTCGACAAAGTCGATCTGCCGCCGCCGCTGTTTGTCAAACCAGTCGCCGAGGGCACCAGCAAGGGCATTTCGGCGGCCTCGAAGATCGTAAACCGGCAAGCACTGTGGCAGGCCTGCGATGTTCTATTAAAACAGTTCCGCCAGCCGGTGCTGGTGGAGACCTTTTTACCGGGTCGGGAGTTTACCGTGGGCATGGCGGGCACCGGAGATCGGGCCGAAGTCCTGGGCACGCTTGAAGTCATTCTGCACCCCCATGCCGAAACCGACGTATATTCCTATCGCAACAAGGAAGAGTGCGAAGATTTGGTACACTATAAATTAGTCCGCCCGGAAAACGACGACCAGGTCCGCCGCTGCGAACAGATCGCGCTTGACGTCTGGCGGATTTTGGGCTGCCGCGACGCCGGCCGGATCGATTTGCGCTGCGACGACCAAGACCGACCGAATTTTATCGAGGCCAATCCCTTGCCGGGTCTGCATCCCCAACACTCCGATCTGCCGATTTTATGCACTTCGCTGGGAATTCCCTATGTTTCCTTAATCGAGCGGATCGTACAATCAGCATTGCAAACAATAAATTCACATGCGAGTTGCGGTCCTTTATAACGCCGTTTCCCCACAGGATACGATCGAAGATCAGGACGTCTTGGTCCAGGTCGACGTGGTCTCGCAATCGCTAAAACGCCTGGGCCACGAACTTTTCCCGGTCGCTTGCACCCGGGATTTGCACTCGATGCGGGAACAACTGCGGAAATTGCGGCCGGATAGGGTTTTTAATCTGGTCGAAGCCCTGCACGGCGACGACTCGCTGGTTTATTTGCCTCCCGCCGTACTCGATACTCTGGATCTGTCTTACACCGGCGCTTCGGCCGAATCACTTTTCCTGACGACTCACAAATTATTGGCCAAGGATCGGCTTACCAGCGCGGGATTGCCCACGCCATACCGGATTGTGCAAGACGCAGTCGCCGGAGGAAACGAGAAATCGCGTATTATAAGCCCTAACCCTAGCCCTCTCCCGACCAACCGACCATGCTCCGCATGGTGCCCGTCGGTGCCCGGAGAGGGGACTTACTCTAGCCCTTTCCCGACCAACCGACCATGCTCCGCATGGTGCCCGTCGGTGCCCGGAGAGGGGACTTTAACGCGATGGATCATCAAGGGCGTTTGGGAGCAAGGCTCGCGCGACATGGAAGACGATGCCGTGTTCGCCGGCGACGTGCCGGAAGTTCATCGCCGTTTGCAGGAGCGGGTCAAGCACACTGGCCGGCCTGCATTTGCGGAAGAGTATATCGAAGGCCGGGAATTCAATCTTGCAATGTTGACCGGCCCCGGCCCAGTGGAAGTGTTGCCGCCTGCGGAAGTGGATTTTTCCGCCTTTCCGGCCCAAAAACCCCGTATCGTCGGCTACCGGGCGAAATGGCAGGCCGATTCGTTCGAATACAACAACACGCCCCACCGCTTCGATTTCCCCCCTGCCGACCGGCCGCTCCTGGACGAATTGCGGGATTTGGCCCGGCAATGCTGGAACCTGTTCATGCTCCGCGGTTGGGGCCGGGTCGATTTTCGCGTGGATCAAAGCGGCCGGCCTTGGATTTTGGAAGTCAACGCCAATCCCTGCCTTTCGCCCGACGCCGGTTTCGCCGCGGCCTTGCAGCACTCGGGCATCGCATTCGACGAGGCAATTGGACGCATTATCGAGGAAGTGCATTGAATGTCATGTGATTGATGATGTCGTATACTTCGTTTAGCCCCGGAGCTTGCTCCGGGAGTATTATTCCAGGCAAATCATGAGTATTCATCCGCAAAATCAAACGTCATCGGCCCCTATTGTCTTCCGCCTTGAAGTTCAAAACGAAGACCGAAATCGCGTGCGGGCGATCGTGGCCTCGACCGGCGTATTCTCACCCGCAGAAATCGAAGTGGCCGTCGAACTCCTCGATGAGCGCCTGGAAAAAGGACCGTCCAGCGGATATCATTTCGTGTTTGCCCAGCGCGCCGGAAGCACGTTGGGCTACGCCTGCTACGGACCGATAGCCCTTACCGCGGCCAGCTACGATCTGTATTGGATCGCCGTCGACAAAACGTGCCAGGGGCAAAAAATCGGGCAATTGCTGTTGACCAAGTCCGAAGAACTCATCCGCGCCGCCGGAGGCCGGCAAATCTATATCGAAACCTCCAACCGCGCACAATACTCTCCCACCCGAGAATTCTATCTCCGCCGTGGTTATCGCCAGGATGCATTGTTAAAAGATTTTTACGCACCGGGCGACGATAAGGTGATTTACGTTAAAGCCATCCTTCCTTGCGATACCACCGGGCAGTTTGCCGCAGGCGTTCGACAAGCGGGGCCTTGACCGAAAAACCCAACTCCTCCTTGGCCCGGCGCGGCGAGCAAATCCAGGAACCGGCGGTGACTTCGCGGACTTTATCGATATGCAGATAAAGCGGCCGCCGTGTGATTTGTGATACCGCTTCCACGGCCGCCGCCACCATCCATACCACCGGACTGGCGATGTGCACCGGAGCGACCCGGCGCCGCCCCAACACCTTGCCGATCAGTCGTCCGAGATCGTCGTAAACCAGGTCATCCTCGCAGGCGGCAAAATAATAACCTTGCCCGGTTTGTGATCCGTTTTGGCCCGGCGGCGCAAGGCGTTTGCCCCGCTGGGCGGCAAGAATTAATAACTCCACCAGGTCGGCCGCATGAATCAGCGAAAAACGATGCCGTCCCAATCCTGGCACAATGTGGACGCCGATTTTGTCGACCGACCGGAACATCGGCAGCCCCAGCCGATCTCCTTCGCCAAGCACGATCGGCGGTCGAACAATGGTCGTGGGCGCCCGGTCGGCGAACGACTCGGCCTCCAGTTCCCCGGCGCGTTTGCTGTGCCCATACGCCGACACGGGCAACGCGGGATCGGATTCGATTTTGGGCCGCCCGTCCAAGGCCGGCCCTGCCGCTGCCAAGGACGACACAACCACCAGCACCGGCGGATTGCCTTGGGCCACACACGCCCGGGCAATATTGCGGATACCTCCTTGATTCACCTGGAAAAAATGCCGCTTTCTCAAAGCCAGCGTAAGACCCGCCAGGTGATAAACGGCCTCTTGACCGGCAACGGCCGCAGTCAGGCCCTCCGGCTCGGTGATATCGCCGACAACCAGGCGCACACCCAGGCGATTAAGGCCCTCGATTTGCGAGGTCTTCCGCACCAGACACGTCACTTCGTCGCCGCGTGCAACCAAGGCCGAGGCAAGATGTTGCCCGATGAATCCGCTAGCGCCAGTAACCAGCACCTTAGCCATGAATTACCCATTCCATGCGTAAGTTCGTTGCAAGGC
>JBEKIK010000077.1:0-7268 GCA_050011795.1 Thermoguttaceae bacterium
ACTGCAAAAAGAGGCCGCCCTGAAGGCCGGCGATCCCCTGGATCCCTTCGCCGTCGAAGAGGCCCGCCGCAAAATCGAGGAATACTACCGCACAGACGGTTACGACAAAGCCCGCGTCACCCTGCTGGAAGGCGACAAACCCCAGGACCACCGCGCGATTTTCCTGATCAACGAAGGCGTGAAACAAAAAGTTCAGTACACCGCCTTCGTGGGAAACACCATCGCCTCCGATGCCCGGCTCCGCACGCAAATCAAAACCTCACGCCCTATTCTTTATCTATTCAAGGGCGAACTCGACCGCAAGGAACTCGACGAGGACGTCCAGCGCCTGACCGCCTATTACCGCGGACTGGGTTTCTTCCGCGCCCGCATCGGCCGCGAGGTGCGCGAGTACGACAGCGGCGAAGATACCGATCCAGACATGATGGCTTCCCGGGCCTTGCGCAACATCGATCAGTTCGAGACCGTGCAATGGATGGTCGTCAGATTCACCATCGACGAGGGACCGCGCTACAAAATCGGCAACGTCTCCGTATCCGGCAACAGCAAATACACCAGCGAGGAATTGCTCGCCGATCTGAAACTCAAAAGCGGCGATTATTTCAACCAGGCGAAAATGACCACCGATATCACCGCCCTCCAGGACAAATACGGGGGCGTGGGTTATGCTTTCGCCGACGTTAAGGCCGATCCCCGCTTCCTGGAAGAACCCGGCACTCTCGATCTGGTATACAAGATCAACGAAGGCGACCGATACCGCGTGGGCAAATTCGACATACAGATCAAGGGCGAATACCCCCACACAAAAATCACCACGGTCATAAATAGAATGTCGCTTCATCCCGGCGACATCTTCGATATCCGCGAAGTCCGCGCAAGCGAACGGCGCCTGCGGGCCTCGCAACTGTTCGAAAGCAATCCGGCCAACGGCGGCGCGCCCAAGATCGTTTACAGCCCCCCGGATAAAGAAAACGACGAAGATGACAATCCCACCCAACTCGCCCGCAAACCAAAATCTCCGCCCAAGTATCGCAGCCAAAGTCCAGATCCAACCCCCGGCGCGTGGCACGCCCAGCAGGAGGACGCCCCACAGCCGCAACGCGATCGCCAAATCACTCTGGTGCTCGATGCCACCGCAACCAATCCCCAGGCCTGGCAACGATTGCCCGTGGAATCGCCTCGCGCGTCCGATACGCCGCAAAACTATCAGCCATCCGCGCCCGAGACCCAAAATCGGCCCCAGCCGGCGACCGTTCAGGGAACAAATCAACAATCTGAGTTGATCATCCGCGGTCAATATACGCCCGATGCCGGACGCTCCACGCCCGCGGTCTTTCAGCGGCCGTTATGGGGCGGCACTCGCCCCACCGCGGCAACCGCGGCTTCCATGCAGGCAGGATCGGCGGATTCCAATTCGGCTTCTACCCAGTATTCATCCGCCACTCCCGCCCAGACGAATGTTTATCAAGGCGGGTCTGCATATTCCCAACAACAGTATCCCCAACAACAGTATCCCCAACAACAGTACGCTCAACAACAATATCCTCAACAACAGTATCCTCAACAACAGTACGCTCAACAACAGTATCCTCAACAACAGTACTCCCAACCAAATAATACCCAATATTCCACAACCCAAGGCGAAACCATCCCGCCCGGCACTGTGTATAGCGCACAACCGTCCGCACAACAACCTTCCGCGCCTTGCCCTTACAATGCCGCCGGAGCGATGCCCCCGCCGGACAGGATAGTCGAACCGATCCTTGCCCCCGGCTCTCCGTATAACCCCCTTTCGTTCGATCCCAACGATCCTACCCGCATGTTGCCCATGAACGTAACGGCCGAGGAAACGCAAACCGGCCGATTCATGTTCGGCGTGGGCGTGACCTCCGACGCCGGCCTGACCGGCACGATCAAGATCGAGGAGCAGAACTTCGACCTGTTCAACTTTCCCCGAAGTTGGGATGACATCAAAAATTTCACCGCCTGGCGCGGAAACGGACAGCGCTTGGTCATCGAGGCCTATCCCGGCACCACGGTTCAGCGCTACGCCATCACTTTCCAAGAGCCGTATCTTCTCGATTCGCGCGTAAGCATGGGCTTAAGCGGCTACTATTACAGCCGCGCCTACACCGAATGGTACGAAACGCGGGTAGGCGGACGCGCCGCCTTGGGATACCAATTCAGTCCTGATTTGTCCGGAAATATCGCCTATCGCGGCGCACGAGTAGGCATCAGCAACATCATCGACTCGAGCATTCCCGATCTGGTCGAGGCCGAAGGAGATAACTCCCTGCACGGGTTCCAGGTGGCCTTTGCCCATGACACCCGCGATAATCCATTCCTCGCCACGGAAGGTCATTTGATTCAGGCGTCGGTCGAGCAGGTCATCGGAACGTGGCAATATCCCCGCGCCGAAATCGATCTCCGCCAACACTTCCTCATGCACGAACGACCCGACGGTTCCGGACGCCACGTGCTAAGCCTCAGCGGGTCCGTGGGCTACACCGGCGACGACACGCCCGTATACGACCGTTACTTTGCCGGCGGTTTCTCCTCTATCCGCGGGTTCGCCTTCCGCGACGCTTCCCCCACGCAATGGGGTAGTAATATCAATGACCTGGTCGTTGTCGGCGGCGACTTCCAATTGCTCGCCTCCGCCGAGTACATGTTCCCCATTACCGCCGACGACATGCTCCGCGGAGTGGTCTTCTGCGACACGGGCACGGTCGAGCCGACCATCAAGGACTGGACCAACAAATTTCGCGTGGCCCCGGGTTTCGGCCTGCGGATCACGGTCCCCGCCATGGGACCGGCGCCTCTCGCCTTTGACTTCGCCTTCCCGGTCTGCTGGAATCCCGGCGACCGCTTCGAGGTCTTCAGCTTCTTCGTCGGCTTCGGACGGTAAAGGATCAGGGTTCAGTGGGCAGGGTTCAGAACTTAAGTTTGGATTTCTGCATATAACGGAATCAATGTCCCCTCTCCCTTTGGGATAGGGTTAGGGTGAGGGCTTTGGCTTGCAAAACTCCAGTTAAGTGGAAAACAAACACTGAATCCCGAGTCCTGAACCCTGAACCCTCTCAATATCCCCGCCTAAAACTCCACTGGCTGAAATCGTTGTAGTAGTTGCAGTGCCACACCGAATAAGGCCGAGATTGAGCGCCGAAATACCCATAAGGATAAGCCCGCGGACCTGCCTCGCCTTGCAGCGCCGGATAAGATTGAATCGCTCCAGCCCCCGGCACTGTCTGGGCGATATCCATGTTCTTCGGATTCCCTATATAATATGGTGCCGGGCCGTGGTAACAACCGTGAATCCAACCATACAACTCAGCCCCCGAAAGCCCAGCCGGTTGAATCAGTGAAAACAGCGTAATCGCAAAAAGAACATTCAAAATTCGCCGCGCCGGCATCTCGATAACTCCCTTTGGACCAAAGGCCCGACACTTCTCTCAGCACAGGACAACGCCAAAACACTAGCCCGAAGCGCAAGCGAGGGTAACGTAGTCTTCTCAGACCAGGGCAACGCCCTGGTTCTCAGAAGGCTTCCGCCATCTCCCTATCACCCTCTTTTCTTACTCAATCGTGAATTCCAACGTGCAACTATCGGAAAGATTTAACGGTTATAGCGTATAATAGCCCAATTGGGTCCTGTGGTAACGGTTAGGCAAAATAGGCAACATCTCGCCGCCTAACACAACACCAATCCCCAATCCCTATTTACGGATACCGAATCAAACTCACCGTCTGATATCTGGAAATCTTTTCCGCGCCTTTTAAACCGGCCAGTTCGATGAGAAATGCACACCCCACGACCGTTCCGCCGGCCTTTTCCACCAGACGGCAGCAGGCCTCCACGGTGCCCCCGGTGGCCAACAGGTCGTCAACCACCAGCACCCTGGCGCCTCGAGGAATGGCGTCGGCATGGATTTCCAGAGTATCGCTGCCGTATTCCAGATCGTACGTATGCGAAAGCGTTTTAGAGGGGAGTTTTTTCGGCTTGCGTATCGGCACCAACGCGGCATGGAGTTCCAATGCCACGGGCGCGGCAAAGATGAAACCCCGTGCTTCGGCGGCAGCCACCACCTCGATCTTCTTGCCGCGGAACGGATCGGCCATATCCCCGACCGCCTTACGAAACGCCGCCGCATTGCCCAACAACGGCGTGATGTCGCGAAATATAATGCCCGGCTTGGGAAAATCCGATATGCTGCGAATGTAATCGTCAAGCTTCAACAATATAGACTCAGACATGAAATATACTCCCTTATAATCTTAGACCTGAGTTTTGCTTAACGAATTTGTCTATTGCCCCGGAGGGGTTTAATCGTGTAGCCAGGGACGTGAGTCCCTGGTACAGGTCAAAACGGCAGATCAAGCCCTGAAAGGGCGGCATTGATTGATGCTTACCACTTCAATGTCGCCCTTTCAGGGCTTTTGTATTTGCGTATCCTATCTCCCAGCGGCTAACGCCGCCGGTTATACGACTAAGCCCCTCCGGGGCAAAATATTACCCATACTTTATCCAAAACTCAGGTTAATAATCAATAATGAGATGCGGATTCGATATTTAAACCCGGTTCAATGAAAAACATTGGAGCACATTCTAGTCAAGGGCATTGTTGGAGAATACCCATCATAACGGGGGTGGCGAAAAAACACTAGCTAATTCGTAGTGTAGTGACACCTAGTTGTCACACCCGGCGGCTACATTTACCGCGTATGTCAGCCGATTCCACCCCTAAATCAACTCTGTCTTTATTGATCGCCGACGACCACACCCTATTGCGCGAGGGCCTTCTGTTGATGTTTCAGACTTTTCAACAGGTCGCGGCCATAGGAGTGGCTTATCAAGACGCGCCATTGGCCGCCGAGCAACATAACCCCGATGTGCTTATCCTCGGGCTGGGCGCAAAACATGGCCAATCTTGGTCCACAGTCCAAACCCTTTGCCGGCAGTGCCCGAAAACTTGTTTATTGATCCTCGATGAAACCGTGCGAACCAGAAACATTCGCAAAGCCTTGGCCTTGGAGATCCGCGGATACTGGACCAAACACGCCACATTCGAGCAAATTGCCCAGGCCGCCCGGCAATTGGCCGCGGGCCGGCGCTCTTTTTGTCCAGAGGTGGATCAATACCTTTTTCGAACCCGGCGCGGCCTGCGTTATCATCCGGCGCACACGGGAAACCCGCTCCAGATGCTCACTCCGCGCGAAACTGAACTCCTCGCCCTGCTGGCTTCGGGTCTAACCTTGAAAAAATGCTCGGAACGGATGGAAATATCAATAAATACCGTGGATAACCACAAAACCCGCTTGATGCGCAAACTCGGCGTCCACAAAACCGTCGAGCTTGCCCGCCTGGCCATGCGCGAAGGACTTGTCATGGAAGAATAACGAATAAGGATGAAGGATAAAGGAAGAGGGATGAATAAAAAATGTTGAATACCGATAACTAAAAATCCCAAAAAACGCTGGCGATTTCACACTGTCCACTGCCCACTGTCCACTTTTTTCTAACCGCTAATTCCCGGCCAACACGGAGAGTTGCAGGGCTTTATCCACCAATTCCACCAGCACATCCGGGTCGAACGGTTTGCGCAGATAATAGCTTCCGCCCATCTGATCGTGGCGGCGTATAATATCGGGAATTTGCCCCCCGGAAAGGAACATCACCGGCACCGTTTCCAGGCCATGGCTCTGCTTGATTCGCTCGCACAGTTCCGGCCCGCTCATGCCGTTAAGACTGGTATCGGAAATAATCAGATCGGGCGGGGTTTCCTCCGCCGCGGCCACTGCGCTTTCCGCGCTCGTGCAACAGCAAGTCGAGTAATCGGCGGCGGCCAATGCCGATGCCACTTGTTGTAAAACCTCTTGCTTCTCTTCAATCACCAAGACTAATAATTGATCGCCGACATAATCCTTCATAAACCGCTCGGGATAACCATGACTGGGGGAAATCGTAGCGCCCCGATTGTTTAAAATCACGAATATTTCCGCTTTATAGCGGATATTCTGTTGTTGTATTTCGTCCGCTGCCAAACGCTAGTTGATTAAATCTTTCCCCAGACGCATAACCAATCCCACAGGCACCGCCGGTAAAATCGCCCCGACCCGATTAGAATGTTTATTTCATTCAGTCTTCACGCTCATCTTCGCCGCCTTGCGATATCGCTTTGGATTTCCGCACTCGCACCAAGTACACAAATGCCAGAAAGTCATATAAGGCGTGGCTGGCAATCGGCACGAGCAGATTGCCCGTGGCCAGCCAGATCGCCCCTAAATAAAGCCCGATCACGCCCGCCAATAGCGCATAAGTGGGCGTCACTCCGTGCAACAGTCCGAAGATCGCCGCCGCCGCGGCCAGGCCGATTCCGACGCCGTACGGCCCGCCTACCTTGTCGGCCACCCAACTTTGAATGATCCCGCGAAAGAGCATCTCCTCGCCCATTCCCGCCAACACCGCGATGACGGCCAGCTCCAACATTCCGCATTGGCGAAACAGGGGGATGAACGTTTCGTCCAGCACTTGCATGATTCTGACAAAGGGCCGCCACGGGGCTTTCGCGCATAGCCAAAACACTGCCAAAAGCGGCACGGTGGCGACAATACCCCAGCCCAGATCGATCGCGCTCAGCCGGAACGTCGCCATCGGCGGCCGGCCCAACACCCAGCCCAGACTCACGGCTAGCACGGCCAAGGCGCCCTCGAACAACGCCGCCGCCACCGCGAAATTCATGGTACCCATAATTAGTTTTCAGTTCTCAGTTTTCAGTTCACAGTTCATAGTTTTTGGTTATTCCGCTTTCGCTCTTCATTCCGCAATCCCGCAGTCTACAGCCTACAGCCTCCGGCCTTTTTTCATTCATCCTTCATCCCTCATTCTTTCCTAATGCGCCGGCGCCGGCAGATCTTCCGTCCAAACATCGCCCCACGTGCCGTCGAGGCGCCGCTGGGCGACGATCATCTTATTGTCCAACATTCGGACGGCGAAAATGCCGTCCACGCCCTTGTCGCCCTTGGCCCGGGGCGCCACGAAATCCACTATGCCGTTCCAGACCACACGGTGACAAAGATGTTCGTGCCCGGTAAATATCGCCACGACTTTGTATTTTTTAATGACGTTATAAAAGGCGTCTCGCTGGTCTTGCTTCCACCAACGGTCCTCGATGCTAAAGTTATCAAAGCCGTAATGCTGCATGACGACCACCGGCCTTCCGCTTGTGCCCGCGCGGTCGGCCAGGTCTTTTTGCAGAAACAAAAGGCTA
>JBEKIK010000078.1:0-7243 GCA_050011795.1 Thermoguttaceae bacterium
AGCGTCGACCTGCCGCATCACCTTTACCTTTACCGGAAAATGCCCGAGATAGGCGCGGTCATCCACACGCACAGCAATTACGCCACCGCCTTTGCGGCCGTGGGCCAACCCATTCCCCTATGCCTGACGGCCATAGCCGACGAATTCGGGCAGGAAATCCCATGTGCCCCGTATATCGATAACGAGGGCGACCACATCGGTGAAGCAATAATAAAATATCGCGGGCGCGCCCCGGCCATACTGCTGGGCAACCACGGCGTGTTCGCCTGGGGCGCAACTCCCGAGGCGGCACTGAAGGCGGCCGTGATGGTCGAGGACGTGGCTAAAACCGTGCATCTGGCCATGCAGATCGGCCAGCCCCGGGAGATCCCATCCCATGAAGCCGAAAAATGGTATAAACGCTATCATGAACGCTACGGACAAAAATAGGAAATAGAAGATTATGCTAAACCTCAAAGAATTCGAAGTGTGGTTCGTTACCGGCAGCCAGCATTTGTACGGCGAGGCGGCTCTGAAAAAAGTGGCCGAACACTCGGCGGAGATAGCGCAGTCGCTCTCGCGATCGGGCAAAATCCCGGTGAAAGTCGCATTCAAGCCGGTTGTGACCACGCCGGGGGCGATCACCGAGTTGTGCATGGAGGCGAATAACGCGAAAAACTGCGTCGGATTGATTACGTGGATGCATACCTTTTCGCCCGCCAAAATGTGGATCGCCGGACTAAAGGCCTTGCGCAAACCATTCGTCCATCTGCACACGCAGTACAACAAAGAGTTGCCCTGGTCGGAAATCGACATGGATTTCATGAATCTAAACCAGGCCGCTCACGGCGACCGCGAATTCGGTTTCATCGGCAGCCGAATGCGGCTGAACCGGAAAATCGTGGTCGGTTTCTGGCGGGACGGGGAAGTTCTGAGCCAGCTTGGCTCTTGGATGCGGGCGGCTTGCGCCTGGCACGACGCACAGGGCGGCAAGGTCGCCCGATTCGGCGACAATATGCGGGAAGTCGCCGTCACCGAAGGCGATAAAGTCGAAGCCCAGCTTCGATTGGGATATTCGGTAAACGGATACGGCATAGGCGACCTGGTCAAATACGTCAGTGCCGTGACTGACGCCGACATTGACAAGCTCGTGGCGGAATATGACGCACAATACGCGGTCGCCGAAGGGCTTCGCAAGGGCGGCGCCCAGCGCCAGTCCTTGCGCGAGGCCGCACGAATTGAATTGGGCATGAGGGCTTTCCTGCAAGAAGGCGGTTTCAAGGCCTTTACCACGACTTTTGAAGACCTGCACGGCCTGGTGCAGTTGCCCGGCTTGGCCGTGCAAAGACTGATGGCCGACGGCTACGGATTCGGGGCCGAGGGCGATTGGAAAACGGCAGCCTTGGTGCGGGCGATGAAAGTCATGGGCGCGGGCCTGGACGGCGGAACGACCTTCATGGAGGACTATACCTATCACTTCGGCGACGACGGCATGAAGGTCCTAGGCGCGCACATGCTCGAAGTGTGCGAATCAATCGCGGAGCAAAAACCGTCCTTGGAAATCCATCCGTTGGGCATCGGCGGCAAGGCCGATCCGGTTCGGCTGGTGTTCAATGTCCGCAGCGGCCCGGCCATAAACGCCTCCGTCCTGGATATGGGCAGCCGGTTCCGGATGCTTGTCAACGAGGTCGACACGGTTCAGCCGGATAAGCCGATGTCCAAGTTACCGGTGGCCCGAGTGGTGTGGATCCCCAGACCGAATCTAAAGATAGCGGCGGCCGCCTGGATAATGGCCGGCGGAGCGCATCACACCGGTTTCAGCCAATCGGTCACTCGCGAGCACCTGGAAGACTTCGCATCGATGGCCGGCATGGAATTCCTGATCATCGGCAAAGAAACGAGTCTGCCGGAATTCAATAAAGAGTTGCGTTGGAACGACCTGTATTACCATCTAGCCAGAGGGTTATAAATAAGGAATCGTGGACATGAGTTTAGCGAAAAGCATCACACTTGGATTCGTACCCGCCAATCGCGGCTTTTTTAGCGCTGAATTGGCCGCTTCCATGCGCCAGCAAACCATCGATGCCATGCAAAAGCTGGGCATCAAGGTGGTGGCGCCCAGCGCCGAGCAGACCAAGGTGGGCTGCGTGGAAAACCGCAAGGAAGCCGAGATCTGCGCCGACCTGTTCCGCCGCAACAACGTGCAAGGCATCGTGATCGGGGCGGTAAATTTCGGCGACGAGCAGGCCGCCGCTTGGACCGTCCGACAGGCCGCCCTGGGCGTGCCGGTTTTGATCTTCGGCTGCCAGGAGGAAGAAGTATTGACCATGAAAACCCGGCGCCGCGACGCCTTTTGCGGCCTGCTGTCGATAGGCGAGGCCTTGCGGCAGATCGGGGCCAAATACAGCGTGGCCCAGCGACCAATTTGTTTTCCTTCGGACGCCTCCTTTTCCAAAGACGTCGACTGGTTCGTCCGCGTTTGCCGCGTGGTGCAGGGCGTGAAAAACGCCCGCTACGGCCAGGTAGGCGCGCGCCCGGAAGGCTTTTGGACCTGCCGCTTTAACGAAAAACAATTGCAACTCCTCGGCCCTACAACCGTGGTGCTCGATCTCAGCGAGGCCATTGCGGGGGCCAACAAATACCGCGACGACGATCCGAAGGTCCATGAAATCGTCAAACAGATCAATCTTTATGCCGATACCTCGGCCGTCAAGCCGCCCAGCCTGATCCGCAGCGCAAAACTGGAACTGTTCCTGCGCAAATGGCGAGACGAGCAAGAGCTCGATGCCCTGGCCATTCAATGCTGGACTTCGATCCAGGCCAATTACGGCGTGTGCAGTTGCACGACCATGAGCCGGCTGGGCGACGAAGGCGTGCCCTGTGCGTGCGAATCGGACATCCTCGGCACGCTATCGATGCACGCCTGCCAGTTGGCTTCCGGTTCGCCGGCCGGGCTGGCCGATTGGAACAACCTGCACAACAACGACGACGAACTGGCCAATATCTGGCATTGCGGAGTGTTCCCCAAGTCCTTTGCCAAGACACCCATAAAATTGGGAGTGCAGGAGATTATCGCATCCAGCGGCGCGGCAAAGTACGAAGACTCGGAAGGCACGGTCGAGTTTATCGCCAAGCCCTCGCCCTTGACCCTGTGCCGCGCAACACAAAGCCCGGAAGGCCAATGGAAAGTCGCCATCGCCCACGGACGAATCGAAGACAATCCGGCGGTGACCTTCGGCGGTTATGGCTGGTGCCGCATTCCAAACCTGCAGCGCTTGTATCGCGACGTGCTGGTAAAGTATTTCCCCCATCACGTGGCCATAACTCAGGAGCACGTGGGCAACGTGCTTTGGGAGGCCTTTGGCAACTACCTGGGCATGGAAGTTTATCACGCTACCCAAGACACGCCGGGGCTGTACACGCCGCGGCTGCCGTTTTAATTGTTAATTAAAATAAAAACCCATGCAGTCCGTGCTGCTGGATAAACACATTCTCCGGATACACGGGCCGGAGCTTTTCATTGACACAATTTACAGGGAAGTCTTATGAACAGTTTCATGCCCTTATTTGCCGTTGATGCGCCGGTTGCCCCAGTACCGACTCACGCCTTAGAAATGTGGGATTGGATAACGATTGGAATTTATTTCTGTGTTCTGTTGGGTGTCGCCTGGTGGGTGGTCAGTCGCGCCAAGAATACCGCGGCCGACTACTTCCTTGCCGGCCGAAATCTCGGTTGGTGGGTCATTGGGGCTTCGATTTTCGCCTCGAACATCGGTTCCGAGCATATCGTCGGCCTGGCGGGTTCGGGGGCAAAAGACGGCGTGGCCATGGCGCACTACGAGCTACATGCCTGGTGCCTTCTGGTCTTGGCCTGGGTTTTCGTTCCCTTTTACGCCCGGTCCATGGTCTTTACCATGCCGGAATTCCTGGAAAAGCGGTTCTCGGTAAGTTCGCGATACGTACTGTCGATCGTGTCGATTATCACCTTCATCGTGTCAAAGATCGCGGTGGGCATTTTCGCCGGGGGGCTGGTATTCAGCGTGCTGTTGCCCGACATGCAAATAAATCTAGGCAAATATGGGGTAATCGACAGTTTTTGGATCGGTTCGGTGCTGGTCATTCTGCTGACCGGTTTGTACACCATGCTCGGGGGCATGAGGGCTGTGGCCTACAACGACTCGGTACAGGCGATTGTCTTGATTATCGGTTCGGCCACGTTGACGGTTTACGGACTGATCAAGCTCGGCGGTTGGACTGAATTGCGCAATATCTGCGGTTCGGATATGTTTAACTTGTGGAAGCCGCTCATTCCAGCCGGCCAAGAAGGAACCTGGGCGCCGATCATTCAAAAGGACGCCGCCGGGGAGATTGTGAAACAGGCCTGGTATTTCAACGATCATTTCCCCTGGCTGGGCATGGCCATTTGCGCCCCGGTCATAGGTTTGTGGTACTGGTGCACCGACCAATACATCGTTCAACGCGCATTGGGCGCGCCGAACCAGACCATTGCCCGGCGCGGCAGCATCTGCGCGGCCTTCCTGAAACTGACACCGGTCTACCTGTTCATTATTCCCGGTTTGATCTGTTTCGCCTTGGCCAAGAGCGGAAAGGTGGCCGCTTTGGAAAACATGATTGATCCGGCTACTGGAAAAGCCATACCCGCGGCGGTTCAGGGGGCCTTTCCCATGATGGTCAAAAACTTGCTCCCCGCGGGCTTGCGAGGCATAGTGGTAGCCGGCTTGCTTTCCGCCTTGATGGGTTCATTGGCCGGCGTGTTCAACGCCTGCTCGACCCTATTTACAGTCGACCTGTACGAAAAGGTCCGCCCCAAGGCATCGCAGGCCGAAATCGTCCGCATGGGCCGCATCGCTACGGCGGTCATGGTCCTTATTGCCATTGCCTGGATCCCAGTTGTTAAAAATTCTCGCAGCCTATATGAATACCTGCAAAGCATTCAAGGGTATTTAGCCCCGCCGATTTTCGTGGTGTTTTTCTTCGGCGTGTTTTTCAAACGGCTCAATGCCAAGGGGTGCCTATGGGCAATGATCGTCGGTTTCATCCTGGGAATTTTCCGCATGTTAGTCGATACGCCGGTAACTTTGGGACTGGGTAAATTTCCCTCGTGGGTCGGCGACCTATATGCCGAAGGATCTTTCCTTTGGATCGTAAACCATATCTTCTTTCAGTACTTCAGTATTCTCATCACCCTTGTATCGCTCATCGTGATGGTGGTCGTCAGCTATATGACTAGGACCCCTTCGTACGAGCACATCAAGGGCTTGACCTACGGCACGGCCACGGCGGAAGATTCGCGCGCCACCCGCGCAAGCTGGCACACCGTCGACCTGATCACCTCGGTGATCGTGATGCTCTTCATCATCGGTGCTTATCTCTACTTCACAGGGGTTCCATCTTTCGTTGAGAGCTTGTGGAGTTCCATCTTTCATTGAGAGATTGTTCGGTTAAGAGGAAAATCAAAGCCCCGGATGAATACACCCGGGGCTTTTCATATATAAAACCGCTTGCGGTTTCGCTACTCGCTTAAAAATCCGCCGCAACCATCATTTCTGCCCGGCCGCAATTCTTAACACCGTTACCGACCAGGGTTTGAAGGCATATTTAAACTCCGCTCCCACGCCCTTGATCGTCGAACTTACCGGGGCCACCTTTTTCGGCTCGGCAAACGAGTTTTCATCTTCGAGATTCGATCCGGCAAGCACGGTTGCCTCGGCCTTTTCCGAGACCTTTTCGGCCCCTTTCAGTTGCAGCGTCGCTTCCACGGGTTTGGCCGCGGAATTGACCACTTTGAGAATTATCTCTCCCGACTTATCTTCCCGGCTAGCGGTTGCATACAGCGATGGTTTCTGGCCGGCCGTATCCGCTCCGGTCAAACTCACCGGCAGCACCACGTCGCCGCGATTGCGGCTGAAGACCTGCTGCACGTAATACGACGGCGTGCCGTACACATTGAGATTGTCGCACCAGATCAAATCCGGAGTCCACTGCCAGGCGTCGATGTGGGCGAAAAGCGGCGCGTAAGACGACATCACCACCACGTCGGCGTTGCGCTCCAGGCCGGTCATGAAGGCAGCCTCCGATAAAGCGCATTGCCAGTCGTTGCGATTATTCGGATTTACCGTATTTAGCGACTGGGCCGCGTATTCGCCCATAAAAACTTTAGGCCCGTTGCGATCGTATTTGTCGAACCGGGTCGCGCTATCGAAGAACCATTTTGGCTTATCGTAACAGTGCTCGTCGACAATATCCGCCTTTAAATCGCGCAGTTTGGACCAGGCGAATTTGAAGCGTTCGTCGTTGGGACTTGGCCCTGCGCTGGAGACCAGTTTGATCTCCGGATATTTCGCCTTGAGGGCCTTGGCAAAGAGCTCGTAGCGTTCAAAGTATTGCGGTCCCCACTGTTCGTTGCCTATGCCCAGCAACTTCATATTGAACGGCTCAGGGTGGCCCATTTCGGCCCGTTTTTTGCCCCAAACGCTGGTGGCCGGGCCGTTGGCGAACTCGATCAAATCCAGCGCGTCCTGAATGTAAGGCTGCAACTGGTCCAGGGGCGCCAACTCGTTGGAGTTGAACTGGCAGGCCATGCCGCAGTTAATTATGGGCAGCGGTTCCGCGCCGATGTCCTCGCACAACTGGAAAAACTCGAAAAAGCCCAGACCGAAAGACTGAAAATAGTCCGGCGTGAGACGATGTCTGAATTCGTCGTTCCAGCGGTTGATAATCAGCTTTCGTTCGGCCGGGTCGCCGATGGTGGTTTTCCATTGATAGCGGATGTCCAGCCAACGCCCCTCGACTATGCACCCGCCCGGAAAGCGCATGAAACCGGGCTTTAGATCGGCGAGCATTTGGACCATATCCGCCCGCAGGCCGCCGGGCCGGTTTTTCCAGATCTTGACGGGAAATAGCGAAACCATGTCCAAATCGACCGCCACCCCCTGCCCTTCGATATGAATAATCAACTTCGCTTTCGGCTCGGTGGCCGCGGCGTGCAAAGTGGCGGAGTATTTTTTCCATTCTTTAGTGAAACCCGACAGTTTCGCCTCGGCCAGTTTGCGTCCGTCGGGCGCGGCCAGTTCGATCTGCAAGGCGGGCGAGCCTTCCACAGCGCGAATCTGGGCCGAAAACGTGTAATCCTCGCCTTCACGAATGCCCATGCCGCGAAAACCCTCGTTCGAGACCATGCTGTCCTTGCAGTCCGGATAAACCTTGACGCGAAGATAATGCGGATTGGCCGCGTTGAACGGGT
>JBEKIK010000079.1:0-7237 GCA_050011795.1 Thermoguttaceae bacterium
GGTTGACACTTGAGGTTAAGTAGGATATTAAGAAGGTTGGTATATAACCGATCGTGAAAAGCCAATCCCGCGGCTTGTTGCATACCCACAAGCGGCGCTCTTAACGATTAACGCATGCAGAAATCATCTTTCAGTCTGCTGCTTCCAGGTCTTATGGCCACGCTGGGCATAGCGGCGCTGGTGTATTGGGCCGGCACGGGTCCGATACCGCAGTTGCAGGCCAGGGTGCCGGGACTCGACAAGGCCCCGGCCCCCGGTCCGGCGAAAACTGCAAAACGGCCGGTGCAGGGCCAGCCGGTTTACGGCCCGGGAAAATCCTCCGCACTTGCCGGGGCATGGCCCTGTTTCCGCGGTGCGGAGCACGATGCGATATGTAAAGACGAGATCCCCCTGGCACGGCAATGGCCGGAAGGCGGGCCGGAAAAACTATGGACCGTCGAACTCGGCGACGGTTACGCCGCAGCGGCCGTAAGCGCAGGTCGCGTGTATGTGCTGGACCACGTTCACGACGCCCCGATCGATCAACTCCGCGGCCTTTCGCCCGGCGACCGCGAAACGCTGGCCTCCGCCTTAGCCTCCACAACGCTCGATAAATTCGATTCCTTGGAATCACTTCTTCGCCGTCTGCTGCCGGCCAAGGGCGGCGATCCGAACGATCCCGAGCGCGGCGTGTCGGAAGAAGAATTTATCGCCGTTAAAAACGCCCTCGGCAGCCTATTGGCCGGCAATCGAAACCAACTGATTCATGCCTTGCGCAACGATGCGCTGGATGAAATCGACCGCTCGGCCGACGTCATGCGCTGCCTTTCCTTGGACGACGGCCGGGAAATCTGGCGCAACGGGTATCCCGTGATTGTGCCTTGGAGCCACGGGCGCTCGCGCACGATTCCGGCGGTAGCGGGCAAGTACGTCGTATCAATCGGCCCCCAATGCCAGGCGGCCGGCTGGGACGCCGAAACCGGCAAGGGGCTTTGGCTTATAGATATGGTTCTCGACTACGGCGCAGTTGTACCGCCGTGGTATACGGGCCAATGCCCGCTGGTCGATGAGAAAACCGAACGCTTGATTCTTGCCCCCGGCGGCAAAGCGCTGTTAATCTCTGTGGATTACAAGACCGGCAAGGTGGTTTGGGAAAGTCCCAATCCGCATCATTGGACTATGACCCACGCGTCGGTCGTGCCCATGGAATACGCCGGGCGGCGGATGTATGTTTATTGCGGCAAGGGCGGAGTGGCCGGCGTGGCGGCCGATACCGGCGAAATACTCTGGGAAACCGACCAGTGGCAGATCGGCACTGCCACCTGTCCGTCGCCGGTTGTCGCGGGCGAAGCAAAAATCTTTTTCTGCGGAGGCTACAATGTCGGCAGCCTGATGCTCCAACTTCGGGAAAACAACGCCAAATTCCAGCCCGAAATCCTTTTCCGCCTTACAGCCAAACAATTCAGCTCCGAACAGCAAACCCCCCTGCTGTTTAACGGATTTTTATATGGCGTGCGCCAACACGACAAAAAGTTAGTATGCCTTGATCTTAACGGCAAGGAAGTTTGGAACAGCGGGCAGGAAAAATTCGGCTCTGCCCCTTACATGATCGCCGATGGACTGATATTTGTAATCAGCGACGACGGCCTGCTGGCCACGGTCGAAGCGACGACCGCGGGCTATAAACCCTTGGCCCGGGCACAAGTCATTGAAAAGGGCTATGAAAGTTGGGGACCGATGGCCATGGCCGCCGGGCGTTTGATCGTCCGCGACATGACCCGCATGGTTTGTTTGAAAGTGTCGGAAAAATAATCCGCCCTATATTCACGATTATTACCGTTTAGCCCCGGCACTTGTGCCGGGAGATTCCACCCGAAATAATTCAACATGCCTGCTAAACCATCCAGCGCCGCCCATTTATTCATTGCTTTGGCCGTTGTCGTGGCGATTATCGCCGGGATTGCGGTCGTCTTGCGCATGGATCCTTGGGGCGGACAGTGGATCGAGAAGCCTGAAGAAAAAATCGATCCCGCGCTTATACACTACGGGCAAAGCGGGGAAATATCCGTGGGGCTAAATCAGCCTCATGCCCTGGCCGCCGGGCCCGACGGAAAAATTTTCGTCGCCGCAGACAAGACCATTCAGGTCTTCGATTCCAAGGGGGCTAAAACTGCGGAAATCAAGCTGGAATACGAACCCCGCTGCCTGGCCGTCGGCGGCGCCGAACACAAATATCCGGGCCGCATCTACGTCGGCACGGGCGATCATGTCGAAGTCCTCGATGCCGACGGCAAGCACCTTGGCGCTTGGGATAAACTCAACGAAAAAGCACTGCCCACGTCGATTGCCGTTGCCGAGAACGACGTGTTTTTAGCCGATGCCGGCAACCGAATCGTGTGGCATTATGATACCGACGGCAATTTGATAAACCGGATCGGCGCGACGGATCGCGCCCGGAAAATCCCCGGGTTTTTCATTACCAGCCCGTATTTCGATCTGGGCGTGGGACGCGACGGGCTGCTTTACGTGGTGAATCCTCGCGCCCTGCGCCTGGAAGCGTACACGTTTCAAGGCGATCTGGAATTTTCCTGGGGGAAAGGCTCGCCGACGATTGAAGGATTTTTCGGCTGCTGCAATCCCGCTCATTTTGCCGTCCTTTCCGACGGCCGGTTCGTAACCGCCGAAAAAGGCCTGCCGCGGATTAAAATCTATACTGCCCAGGGAAAATTTGAATGTGTAGTCGCCGGACAGGAACAATTCCCTTCCACGGCCGCCGATCTGGCCGTTGACGATCACGACCGTATCCTGGTTTTGGATTCCGATAAAAAGCGCGTCCTGATTTTTGAACCCAAGAGGTCCGCAGCCGAGATTAATCATGAGTAATCCATCCGATTTTGCTAAAACCACTGAAGCAAAACAAACCCGGCGTGAGATGTGGCGATGCCTGGTTCGTTATTTGATCTTGGGCCTGCTGGGATTGGTTTGGGCCGTTTTGTCCGTTAGATCGGGGCGAAGTTCGCGCGGCGCCGCTTGCGGTCAATCCCTTTCATGTTATGGATGCCCGCTGCTGGATCAGTGCAAAAATCCCCAGGCCGCTAAAACGCGGGAGAGCGACAAAGGGCAATGACCATGGCGCATCAAGACGGGAAAACCAATCGGCGTAAATTCTTGGGCGATAACGTCCGCATCGCCGGCGCTTTGGGGCTATGCGGCCTGACCGGCTTGTTGGCCGTGCGCAAAGGCCGCGGCGAAAACCTGGTCTGGCAGATCGATCCGGATAAATGCATGGCCTGCGGTCACTGCGAAATCAATTGCGTGCTCGACCAGTCGGCGGTCAAAGCCGTGCAATGTTTCGCGCTTTGCGGGTACTGCGACGTGTGCACGGGCTATTTTCCCGTAAAAGACTATGTTCTGGAAACGGGCGCGGAAAACCAACTCTGCCCCACCGGCGCCATCAATCGAAAATTCATCGAGGAAAAAGGCGGGCAGCGGTTCTTTGCATACACCATCGACGAATCGCTGTGCATTGCCTGCGGCAAGTGCGTGGCCGGGTGCAAATTGATGAACGGCTCGCTGTACTTGCAGGTCCGCCACGACCGCTGTTTGAATTGCAACGAATGTTCGATTGCCGTTTCCTGTCCCACGGGGGCGTTTGTTCGCGTCCCGGCCGGTTCGCCGAACCTGTTGAAAAAAACCGCCCGCGACGCGGAAGAGGCATATAGACGGCATAAAAAACAGATCGCGGCGTTCAACGGCGGGAAAAAACGTTCCGATATAAGAGCGCAAAACGGATGAAATCGCAGCGTACGGTTCTGCTACTGGTTTTGTCGCTGATTCCGGCGGGGATCGTGCCGGCCGGGGAAGTAATACCTTTACCGACGTTCTCCTCGTACGAAATCCCCGCCACGCAAAATCCGGCGGCCCGGGCCATGTGGCGCGATTATCTCGACGTGGCCGCGCTGGCGGCCGGGTTGTCGCTGGCCTCGTATCTGGCGATTAAAAAACGTTCCCGCCGCGGATTATTCCTGTTGACAATAGTCTCGCTGGCCTGGTTTGGTTTTTGGCGCAAAGGGTGTATTTGCCCGATCGGGGCCATCCAAAACGTCACGCTAACTGTTTGCGATTCGAGCTATAACGCGCCCCTGCCGGCAGTAGCGTTTTTCGTTTTACCATTGGTATTCACGCTTTTTTTCGGACGGACTTTTTGCGCCGCGGTCTGCCCGCTGGGCGCGGTGCAGGAACTCGCGGCGGTTCGCCCGGCGCGGACGCCGGTCTGGCTGGATCATACCCTGGGACTTTTAGCTTATGTTTATCTCGGGGCGGCAGTACTGTTTACAGTCACCGGCACGGCGTTTGTAATTTGCCGTTACGATCCGTTTGTTGGACTGTTCCGCCTTAGCGCAGGCACGAATATGCTCATTCTCGGCGGATGCTTTCTTATCGTCGGCGCGTTTGTGGGGCGGCCGTACTGCCGATACCTTTGTCCTTACGGGGCCATGTTGGGCCTGCTTTCGAAGGTCTCGAAATGGCACGTAAAAATTCCGCCGGATCGCTGCATCCAATGCCGGCTGTGCGAAGAGGCATGTCCTTATGGCGCAATTCGCCAGCCGACCGTAATGCTGTCCGTTGACCGGCGCAAGAGCGCAAGGCGCCGTTTGGGGGCTTTACTCTTGCTGCTGCCGGTGTTGATCGGTTTAGGCGCGGTTTTGGGAAGATACATGGAAGTCCCTCTTGCCTGGCTGCATCCCACTGTCCGGCTGGCCGAACACGTGCGCCGGGAAGAGTCGGGACAAACGCCCAACCCCAGTCCAGAAAACGAAAACTTGATCAACGAAATCGATGCCTTCCACAACACCGGCCGGGCGGTCGATGATCTTTATCGCGAGGCATCAGAATTGACGGCAACTTTTGGCGTTGCCGGAGCATGGTTCGGGGCTTGGGTGGGATTGGTCATCGGCGTAAAATTAATACATCTATCCGTCCGCCGACGGAGAACCGACTACGAGCCCGATCGCTCCGGCTGCGTCTCCTGCGGACGATGTTTTTGGTACTGCCCCGGGGAACAGGCGCTTTGGAAGGATGAAAGATGAAGGATGAAAATAATTATCGCCTGACGACCTTGACGGCGGCCATTGCCGGGGTGTTTTCGCTGGTGGTCTGCGCCCTGCTGATCTACGATTACAGCCGCCGGGGCAACGGCGACCCGCTGGAAAACGAGGCCTATCAAACGCTCAAGACCGCTTTGGCAAAACAGCCGGATAACGATGCGCTGAAATCGCAAATCCGCACACTTGATCTGCAATTGCGCCGGGAATACTTTCGCCAACGGGCGTTTACCGTTGCGGGCGCGGTTTTATTGCTCGGCGGCGTGGCGATCTTTCTTATCTCCAACAAAACCGCGGCCGCCTTGCGGCGCGAACTTCCTCATCCGCAACCAATAGCATCGCCAACGGACGTCGAATCGCAATGGACGCGGATCGGCCGTTGGGCCGTGGCGGGCATGGCTCTGGCATTGGCCGCACTGGCGATTGTGCTGAGCTTCAATATGCGGCTGGATATTCCATCTCAAACGTCCCCTCTACCTCTGGGAGACGAAGAAATCGCCAAAACATGGCCAAGTTTTCGCGGTCCCGGCGGGCGCGGGACTTCGGCCTACGAAAACATTCCCATCGAGTGGGACGCAAGTTCTGGCAAAAACATCCGCTGGAAAACGCCCGTTCCCTTGCCCGGCAACAACTCGCCTATCGTCTGGAAGGACCGCGTCTTTCTCACCGGTGCCAATGAAAAACGGCGGGAAGTATATTGTTTCGACGCCGCCAAAGGCAAACTTCTTTGGCAAAAGGAAGCCCCAAGCACGCCCCAAAGCACGGCGCGGACGCTCAAGGTAGACGAGGGCACCGGATATGCCGCCCCGACCGCCGCCACCGACGGACGCCGCGTGTTCGCCATATTTGCCAACGGCGACCTGGCCGCCTTCGATTTCAACGGCAAGTTGGCCTGGTCCAAAAGCTTGGGCATTCCCGATAATGCCTACGGCCATGCGTCGTCGCTGGTTACATATAAGAATCTGCTTGTAGTGCAGTTCGACCAGGGTTCATCGGAAAAGGCGTCGAAATCGAAATTATTGGCGTTCGATTCGGCCACGGGCAATCCAGTCTGGCGGACCGACCGGCCGGTCAAAAATTCCTGGCCATCGCCGATTGTCGTCCATGCCGCCCAGCGCGATCAGATCATCACCGCGTCCGATCCCCTGGTTATTTCTTACGATCCGAAAGACGGGCGGGAAATATGGCGTGTGAAGTGTCTGGCGTCGGATACGGCCCCTTCGCCCGCTTTTGCAGCCGGGAAGGTTTTCGTGGCCCAGGAATCGGCCGCGTTGTCGGCCATCCGCGCGGACGGTCGTGGCGACGTAACCGCCACGCACGTCGTGTGGAAAGGCGAGGACGGCCTGCCCGACATTTGCAGTCCCCTGGCCTGCGACCGGTTCGTGTTTTTGCTGACCTCGTACGGCTCGCTCACCTGCTACGACGCCGAAAAGGGCGATCAACTCTGGGTCGAGGATTTTGGCGAAGATATCAAATCTTCGCCTACCATGGCGGAAAAACTGCTGTATGTGTTTGCAATAAATGGAAAGGCATGGGTAGTGGAGCCCGGTCCTGAAAAATGCCGCCATGTCGCGGAGTGTAATTTGGGTGAAGAGTGCGTCACCAGTCCCGCTTACCAGGACGGATGTTTTTATATCCGCGGAAAAAATAATTTGTTTTGTATTGGCAATAAATAAAAACTGTAAACTGTAATCTCATCCATGCCCGAGTTGGATTTGACATTCGTCGATCAAACCGTCGCCCGCTATGGGACTCATAGCGATGCGGTGATTCCCATTCTGCAAGCCATCCAGGCCCAATATCGTTATCTGCCGCGTGAGGCGCTCCAGCGAGTTTGCGACTTGACCGAAATCACGCCCGCCGCAATCACCGGCGTGGCCAGTTTTTATACGCAGTTCCGCCATCGGCCGGTCGGGCAAAACATTATCAAGGTTTGCCACGGCACGGCGTGTCACGTGAAGGGCTCCGAGTTGGTTCAGGACGCCCTCGAGCGCCGCCTGGCAATCGGCAATGGCGACGACACCGATCCCCAGGGCTTGTTCACCATCGAAAAAATCGCCTGCCTGGGCTGCTGCACGCTTGCGCCCGTAGTCCAGATCGGCGGGATTACATACGGCCGCGTCGCTGCGGCGTCGGTGGGCGAAGTGATTGAG
>JBEKIK010000080.1:0-7236 GCA_050011795.1 Thermoguttaceae bacterium
TGAAATCGCCGCCTTGTTGCACGATCTGGGCGTGATCGGCGCGCCGGACCAAATCCTGCTGAAGCCGCGCAACCTCGAGGAAGATGAGATGGCCTTGATGTTGGACGCGCGAAAGAACAGCCTTGCAATCCTCAAACATTGCTGCACTTCGGAAGAGGTGTTGGCGATCGTGGAAAACGTGCCGGCCTGGTACGACGGCAGCCGGAAAGATTTTTCGCACAGCGGGGCCGACATTCCTTTAGGCGCGCGGATGATCGCCATTGCCGAGGCCTTCGACGCCATGACCACCGATCACGTTTATCGCCCCGCCCGTTCGCACGAATCTGCCATGGCCGAGTTATTCGAGTGCGCCGGCAGGCAATTCGATCCCGAACTGGTCCGGCTCTTCGCAGAGTATCACCGCGACGACCACTTAGCCTTGCATAAAAGAACGGCCCAGCGATGGCTTCACGCGCTGGACAGCGAATTGGTGAATTCCTACTGGTCGTTGAATACCGTGCCTTCTCCGCTGCGCGGCGCTAAAAAAGAATATTTGTTTGAGGCGAAATTACTGGAAAACATGGCCGACGCGGTGACCTTCATCGACGCCGCCGGGCGGATCATGCTTTGGAACCGCGGCGCCGAGCGGCTGACGGGAATTGCTGCGGACAGTATATGCGGCCAGCTTTGGCATCCGGCGTTGCTGAAAATAAGCGACGAAAAGGGCGAATCGATCGACGATGCGGATTGCCCGCTGAAATCCGTGCTGAAATCGGGAGTACATTCGTTAAGGCGATTGACGATTGTCGCCCGCATGGGCCGGCCGGTCGTTGTCGACACGCACGTCATCCCCGTGGCCGGCGACGACGGAATCATAGTCGGCGGGGTACTGATGTTCCACGACGCCTCCTCCGAAACCACCTTGGAACGGCGGTGCATGAATTTGTACGATAAAGCCACCAACGATCCCATGACCCAAGTGGCCAACCGGGCGGAATTCGACCGCGTGCACGAGATGTTCGTCGAAGTCCATCAAAAAAGGCAGATCCCATGCAGCTTGATTATCTGCGACCTGGATCGATTCAAGCTGGTCAACGACACCTTCGGGCATCAGGCGGGCGACGAAGCCATCAAGTGCCTGGCCGCCTTGCTGAAGAGTTCTTGCCGGCCCGGCGATCTGGTGGCCCGCTACGGCGGCGAAGAGTTCGTGGTCCTATGCACCGATTGCGATAATGCCGCCGCTGCCCGCCGCACCGAACAAATCCGCATGAACTTATGCCACATGCCTCAACTTAAAATGGGAAGCCGCCAGGTCACGGCCAGTTTTGGCGTAACCGAAATTCAGCCCGGCGATACGCCCGAAACCATGCTCCGCCGAGCCGACCGGGCCCTTTTGCAGGCTAAAGCCAAAGGCAGGAATTGCGTGGTGCAACTGGGCGCGGGCCTGCCTGTAAAACATCAGCAAAGAAAAACAAAATCCCGGCGGCGCGCGGCGGATGCGAATGAACAATTGCTGGAAAGAACGTTTGTTACCGCGGTGCCCATTAAAATGGCCGTGGAAAAACTCCGCGGCTTCGTGGCCGACCATAACGCCAAAATAAATTACGTCGAAGGCAATCATATCTGCCTGGAAATTGAAGAGCAACGCTCCAGTCGTCTGCGGCGCATGGCCGATCGCCCGGCCGTTTTCACGATCGATTTGCTGATCGAAGAGGAACGTTCGGAAAAAAACAACAATGCCCCTTGTGAAACCCCCTTGGTGCGAACGAAAATCCGCGTGATCGTCATGCCGGAGCTGACTCGCAACCGCCGCTGCAACGACATTATCCGCAGGGCGAACGAACTACTTGCCAGTTTCTGCACTTATTTGATGGCCGGCGAAGAAGATCCGCCTTCGCCGGAAAGAGTATGGGTCCGCATGCGCCGCATGCTTGTGCCTTGGCTGGGAAAAAAGTGAGGCAATCCCGGCGCCGAGCCGTAAAATCAACTCCCCAAGCGACATGATCCCGCAAACGCAAACGGCCTTGGGCGGCATTCTCCCGGGAAAATAACGACTTGTCCGGCACACGGCCGGCGCTATAATAATCGTAAGCAAGTCTGTTATATATTCCCTAACGGAGAAAAATCATGCAATACACACTTCCCCCTCTGCCATATCCTTACGACGCCTTGGAACCGCACATCGACGCCAAGACCATGGAAATCCACCACGATAAGCATCATGCCGCTTACGTGGCAGGGCTTAACAAGGCCCTTGAAGGGCGCGACATCGGCAATCCTACCGTGGAGGAGCTGTTAATCGCCCTTAACACTTTGCCCGAGGAAATCCGCACCGCGGTTCGCAACATGGGCGGCGGACACGCCAATCATTGCCTTTACTGGACTATCATGTCCGGCAAAGGCGGCGGCGAACCAAAAGGCGAATTGGCCAAGGCCGTCAATTCTCAACTCGGCGGTTTCGCCAAGTTAAGCGAAGAGCTGACAAAAGCCGCCATGGGCCGGTTCGGCAGCGGTTGGGCCTGGCTGAGCGTCGATCGCAACGGTAAATTGCTTGTCGAAAGCACGGCCAATCAAGACAGCCCATTAAGTCAGGGCCGCACCCCCATCTTTATCCTCGATGTCTGGGAACATGCCTATTACCTGAAGTACCAGAACCGCCGCGCCGATCACGTCAAGGCGTTCTTTAACGTCATCGATTGGAACGCGGTAGCGGAACGTTATCAAAAAGCCTTAAATCTTGCGCACGTTTAAAATAAATTATTGATATGGCACTCTTGTAAAGCCGCGACGGGCACCAACCGAAGGTTGGTCGGTGGCGGGAAAAAACAAAATCTTTTTCTCACGCAACCGCGACCACTGGTCGCGGCTTTACACCTAAAAGTTATCTGTCCAGTTTTTTGGTTTTCTCGGTTATCGGATCAAAGGAAAACCCAATGGCCAATGTGATTCACATCATTGCCAGCCCTCGGGTCGAGTCCTATTCCGCGCGGGTTGCCCGGGCGTTTTTGGATTCGTACCGGCAAGCCCGGCCTGAAGACCGCTTGGAGACCTTGGACCTGTACAAGGCCGACATTCCGCCGTTTAACGCGCCCCAGGCCAAGGCCAAGTACGCGGTGTTGGCCGGCCAGGCCCCCAAGAGCGAGGACCAGGCCGCCTGGCAGGCGGTCATCAAAACCATAAACCACTTCAAAGGCTTCGACAAATACGTACTGTCCTGCCCCATGTGGAATTTCAGCGTCCCTTATCGGCTAAAGCAGTACATCGACGTGATAGTCCAGCCGTCGCTGACGGTCGCTTTCTCACCCGAAAAAGGTTTTACCGGGCTGGTCACAGGCAGGCCGCTCATGCTGATTCTGGCAAGCGGAGGGGCATATCAGCCGGGAAATCCCTGCGAAACCTACGATTTTCAGGAGACCTACCTGCGATGCATCTTCGGATTCATCGGGTTTACGGACATTAGCGCCATCCGCATCCAAGGCACTATGCAGAACAAGCCCGAGCAGGTCGAGGCCGAGATCGGCAAGATCATTGCCCAGGCCACGGCCGCCGCCCGGGAATTCGCCGGAGAACCTCATGTGTAATGAAGTTTTCAAAACATATCGATCATCTGCTGGCCGCCGTGGTCGGGGTTGCCGATGAGCTTCCCTCCGGCGGGGTCAACCACGAAATCCAAGAGTTCTAAAGGAATCTGGCCGATCAGCACGGGGCATTCATCGGGAATCTCGGCTACCTCGACGTAACAATCACGTTGCAGAACGGTCAATCGCACGGGTTCGTAAATCCCAAAGGAGAGAATACCTGCCGCTGTTCGGGCTGTTCGAGTGCGATGGCGGGTCAAACCTAACTGCTTGATAAACCGCCGCGGCATCGAAAGCAATGTGGCACCGGTATCCACCAATGCGTCTGGAATTTCCAGCCGCCTCACTTTATCCGGATCCAAATTTTTTTCCCCCACCTTGATCAAATCGCTTTGGTTTTCAACCCGCGCGGAAACCACCACTTTACCCGTCGTAAGTATCTCCATGGCAAATACCTTGCGTAATGGAGGAAACTTAAATTAAAGAAGACTATCTTAACTTTAATCACACCATGTATTCGGGTCAATGACGGCCGTAGGGGAGGCATGACCGCGGATTTTCGAGTGTATAGTAAAAAAACCGCGACCGACCAACCGACCATGCCGACCATGCTCCGCATGGTGCCCGATGGTGCCCGTTGGTGCCCGTCGCGACTTTACATAGATGAGTTCCCAAGCGCGACCGACGGTCGCGGCTTTATAGCCAACACAACCCAATTTTCATCGTCCACTGCCAACTGTCCACTGCCCACTAACCCCGCCCCCTCCCCTATTCCCTATCCCCTATCCCCTGCATTACAATTTTGGGTTTACCGTCAGATTTCCCAGTGGAGGACTTGTCGCCATGCGAGAAAATATCTGCCAATACCAGGGTCTTACATTTGACGACGTGCTTTTGGAACCCCGTTACAGCGACGTTGTCCCGGCCGAAGTGGATGTCACCACCCGCTTGACTCGACGTATTACCTTGAACATTCCCCTGGTCAGTTCGCCCATGGACACGGTCACCGAGGCGGAAATGGCCATTGCCCTGGCCCGGGAGGGGGGGCTGGGCATAATCCACAAGAATATGTCGCTCGAACGGCAAATGGAAGAGGTCGAGAAGGTCAAACGCTCGGCCAACGGGATAATTTTCGATCCCCAAACCCTTCCTCCCAATGCCACGGTCGGCCGTGCCAGGGAAATCATGGCCCAATATAACGTTTCCGGGTTGCCCATTACTTCTAACGGTGGGTGTTTAGTGGGAATTCTCACCCGCAGAGACCTGCGCTTCCTGGAAATTGGCGACCGGCCGATTTCCGAGGTTATGACCAAAGAGAATCTGGTTACGGCTACGGGGGCCGTAACGCTTGAGGAAGCTGAAAAGATTTTAATGACAAAAAAGGTAGAGAAACTTTTACTGGTTGACGAAGATTTTAGGTTGACGGGACTAATTACGATTAAAGACATTGATATGATGCGGAGGTTTCCGCAATCCTGTAAAGATGGGCAAGGCAGGCTGAGAGTAGGAGCAGGCGTCGGCGTACATAATTACGATCGGGTCGAAGGCCTGATCCGCAAAGGCGTGGATATAATCGTGGTCGATAGCGCCCACGGCCATTCGCTGAACGTGGTCGAGACCGTCAAGGAGATAAAAAAACAATGGGACATCGACGTCGTGGCCGGCAACGTGGCCACGGCCGATGGATGCAAAGACCTGATCGAGGCCGGTGCCGATGCGGTTAAAGTCGGCATAGGACCGGGCTCGATTTGCACCACTCGGGTGATTTCCGGCGTAGGCGTCCCGCAGATTTCCGCAATTTGGCAGGCCGCACAAGTTGCCGAAAAAAAACAGATACCCATCGTTGCCGACGGCGGCATACGTTACTCCGGCGACATTACCAAAGCCATTGCCGCCGGTGCCAACGTGGTGATGATCGGAGGGTTGTTCGCCGGATTGCAGGAAAGCCCCGGCGCACAAATTTTATATCAGGGTCGAACATTTAAGGTATATCGAGGCATGGGCTCCTTGGGGGCCATGGTCCAGGGTTCCAGCGAACGCTACCGTCAAGGGAGCACCAGTCGCGGGCCCGACAAACTGGTTCCCGAGGGCGTGGAAGGCCGGGTGCCGTTCAAAGGCGCCTTGGGACCGTTTGTATATCAGCTCGTGGGCGGACTACGGGCCGGAATGGGATATTGCGGAACTAAAACGATCGAGGAACTGCGCGGCAGAGCACGGTTCCTCCAGGTTTCAACTGCCAGTGTACGGGAGAGTCATCCTCATGACATCATTATTACGCAGGAAGCGCCGAATTATAGTACGGAGTACGCCCTGGGCGACGGAGATTAGTTCGCCCATCGAATTTCTGGAAAAAAAGGGGATTGGCTCCGAGCATTTTAAAATTTATACGAACAAACCGGGGTTAAGCGAGGTGCCTGTCACCTTTTTTTCCTCGGGTGGATTGAAAACACTGGCTGTCGTGGCCGCTTTTGCCTTGGCCGCTTGGCTTGCCGCAACCGGCGTCGCAAATGCCGGCGACAACGGCGCCGCATGGGGAACAAACGAGATAACGAAGGCCGGTTATACAACGACTAAATCCAGCGGAAAATTGATATGGCTGTCCTACGATGCGGAACCGGGCGACGCCGGGGAAAACGTGACGCAAATCGAGCACCCCGTCCGATGGACGCCCGCCCCGCCGGCAGATAATTCCCGGCAATCAGCCACCGGCTCGTTCGACAATCCCTTTGGCGATAAGAAGACGGCCGCGGATTCCGAATCCGCCGGCGTTAAATCTTCAGTTGCTAAGGAAAAAGAGATTGGCGTGCAGTTAAAGCCCGACAATTTCAAAGGTCCAAACATAGGGGGTCAGACGTTGGAGCAGGCATTGGCCGCCAAGAATCCGGACCTCAAAGACGGCTGTCTATCGGTCAAAGACCTGAAGAAAATCTCTCAATTGACAACGAACATCACGCCCTCGCCGGGCGATCTGCCCAAGGATTGTCCCTGGGGAGGCGACGACTTCCGGCCCCGATCCTGGGCGCCGGTCACTTTCACCTGGACGGCATCCGCTTTGTGCCACCACCCGTTGTACTTCGAAGACGTACAAGTGGAGCGATACGGACATACGCTGGGCCCCTGGTTGCAGCCGTTTGCCTCGGCCGCTCGCTTTTACCTCACCGTGCCCATCCTGCCTTACAAGATGGGACTTGAATTGCCCGACGAGTGCATGTACAGCTTGGGCTACTACCGCCCGGGCGATTGCGCGCCGTACATGCTCGATCCCTTGCCGCTTAGCATCCGCGCCACCGTGTTCGAGGCGGGCGCCTGGGTCGCCGGGGCCGCGATTATACCGTAAAAGGCAAGCGGTTTCGGATAATAGATTACGGATTGAAGATTGCTGAAAAACCACTGGTTTTCGCCGGTGGTTTTTTTATTTGGGCCATCATTTAGTTAATCTTCTCCCCTGATGATTTAGTACGACTTTTGGAATATAATGTTGAAAGCATCGTTTCCGGCCGCCGGGAATGCCCGGCCTCGCCAAGAAATCTGTTTTTAAACCTAAATCGAATATGGCGGCAGCAATGAAAACGAAGGGAAAATTGCTAACGATCGGGATGATCTTTGCGACCATATACGCTACGTCAGTTTTGGCCGACGATCCCAACTCCACGCTATCCCCGAACCAAGGTAAGGCAAC
>JBEKIK010000080.1:7260-8518 GCA_050011795.1 Thermoguttaceae bacterium
ACACCCAAGCCGCCGTTTACCATTTCCAAAGAAACGACTTATTTGACAGAACCGCTGTGGGAAGACGGTTATGTCGATTATGTCGGGGCGCTAAACAAACTCTGTCGGGAAGGCGTAACGCCCGAAAACAACGCGGCCGTGCCGTTATGGGAGGCCATAGGTCCTAGTGTAATCAAAACCGAAGATCAGGAGAAGTTTTTCCAGATGCTGGGTATAAAACCTTTGCCTACGAAAGGCGATTACTTGGTTTCGTTTGATGCCTATCTAAAACAAATCAAGTCCGCTGATGAAACAACGAATTCAGCGACCGTTGATCAACAGAATGAGCAGGATGAGCAATTTGAAAAAGCATTAAATAATCCCTGGTCAGAGGAGCAATATCCACTTGTTGCCGGCTGGTTAAATGCTAATCAAAAACCGTTGCAGAAAATACACGAGGCCGCACGGCGACCGAAATTTTATTCACCCATGATTTCGTCTGGAAAATATCAGCACGTAATCAACATACCGCTTGACACGGCTCAAAATTCGCGAGAGTGCGCAAGACTACTCATGGCACAGGCAATGTACGACATTCAACGGGGCAAAATAAAGGATGCCCGGGAAGATATTCTTGCCTGTCACCGGTTGGCAAGGTTGGAAGGACAAGGTCCGATGTTGGTCGAGGCGCTTGTCGGTGTTGCAATTGATGGCATGGCATGTGCGGGCGATGTCGCTTTGGCTCAGTCCGGTAAATTGAGTCCCCGCGATGCGGCCGAATTCCGACTAGAACTCCAAAAACTTCCGCCCATGCCGAAAATGTTCGAGAAAATCGATCTATCGGAAAGGTTGACCTATCTCGATTGCGTGGAATCAATAGCTCGCTATGGACCGGAAGCGATTACGGCTTTAACCTCTTCACAACAAAAACAGAGGCCGACAAAAGATTCGTTTTCAGACAAATCGTGGCAATCGACGTATTATACGATTGATTGGGACACCATGCTTAAGATGGGCAATTCCTGGTATGATCGTGTCGTGGAGATCTGTCGTAAACCTTCACGGACTGAACGTGATAAAGATTGGAAAAAATTTGATGATGATATTAAAAAGATGGGCGCTAATGCGACATCTATAAAATCCTATGTGTTTTCCGTATTATTGACCTTTGCATAGTTAATGATCCTTTTCCAATGGTAATTTGGCGTAATTGAAAAAGGATCGTAAGAGTACTTGATTATGGTGTTGTTTTTCGATGGAGTAAAAGACTTCGGTATGC
>JBEKIK010000081.1:0-7233 GCA_050011795.1 Thermoguttaceae bacterium
AAGATAAAGAAGATCGTCAAGCAAGGTTTTGACGGGCAAATCGGCGTTTGGGGCAGCGTGGAGCGGGCGCCGGAAGCGGAAGGGGAAATTTACGACCTGGTAATCAAGTGCGTCGATTTTTCCATCGAGCCTGAACCCAAGGTGATTTACGAAACCAAAACCCGGACCAAATCGGTCAGCGAAATCCCGCATCTATACGTGAAACAGATGCTCGATGCACTTTATCATCGCCGGCCAGGCGATACATATTCGGTCGATCCCACGGCCGAGGCGAATTGGAATAAAAATCCTAATCTGGTCGTGGGCGGCGATTTTCAGACCGGCGCGGGCGGCGTGCCAAAGGGCTGGGAGTCCGTCGCCGGCCAGAAGCGCGAACCGCTGGGCGGTCTGGTCCAATGGGTAGCCGAGGACGGCAATCCTAAAAACAAAATCATCCGCTTCACTTTCGGCTCTTCCGTGGGCGATAACGAAGGCGTGATGTATTACAGCGACTATTTTCCCGTCCAGGAGGGCACGAAATACCGCTTCCAGTGCCGGTGGAAAAGCGACGGGCCAAAAGTCAAAGTATTCATTAAATGCTACGACGAGGTGAATACGCCGTTTCTTCCCGAAACCGCACAACGCCGCGAAGTCTATCGAAGCCAGCAGAATCTCGATGGGCCGAAAAATGCCTGGAACACCCATACCGAGGATTTTACCCCCAAGCACGCCAAATACTCGCCCAAGTGGGCCCGGGTGATGCTCTATGCCTATCTTGGCGGCGGAGTTGTTGAGTTCGACGACGTGGTTGTAAAACAGATCTTGCCGTCTCCGAAAGAGAAGGAGAAAAAATAAAATGTATTTAGCCCCCGGTGAATACACCGGGGGCCGTGTAAATACACCGGCGGCCGCGTGAATATATCCGATGCAAAATAGCATTATCCCGCTTTGCCCCCCGTGTATTCACAAGGGGCTAAATAGGAATTCCATGGCCCGATTATATCGTTTGCACCAAACCTGCGGATTGTTCGGAAATTTAATGGCGTGAAGAATCCGTTTTGATCTATCGTTTTGGGCAAGATATGCCCGTTTCTCATTTGACGCCCCCCTGGTTCGGGCTAAAGTTGCTAAGACGCAGCGTGCGTTGTTTCTTTTCGGCAACGCCCGCTGAGTTTGTACTACGTTAAGGAGTGTGGGGACCGTGTCAAGTCGAGTTTCCACGACCGACGGGAAAAAAGTGCGCGTCCTTCTGATATCGGAAGACGCCGTGGACTTGCGTTGGCTGAAACAACTGCTCGGCCCGGAGCGGAATTCCCGCAACGGCCGGCAGGGAAGCTTCATCGTCAGCCGGACCGATCGCATTGAAAACGCCCCGGAAAGTCTAATGCGGCATCATTTCGATGCCATCCTCATCGACTTGGGATTGCCGGCCGGCGACGATTTACAGCCCGTATCTAAAATAATCGCCGCCGCGCCGCACTTGCCGGTCATAGTGCTTGCGGGCTTCAATAACGACGGCTTTGCAATTAGAGTGGTCCGCCTAGGCGCCCAAGAATGCCTGTTCAAGGATGCGCTGGACGCTCGATTGTTGAAACGGACCATCCACCATGCCATCCAGCGGAAAGCCAACGAGTCGAAGCTGGCCGGTCACGCCCGGGAATTGGAATCCGCACATGCCCGGCTCGAGCAACAAGCCGCCGAGTTGCGCTCGTGCATGGATCAACTAGATCGCATAAACCATGAATTGGAGGATTTTACTTATATTGCCTCCCACGATCTGAAAGAGCCGCTGCGGGGCATCAGTTCGTATTGCGAAATCCTTTTGGAGGATTATCGGCACAAACTCGACGCCGAAGGCAAACGCCGCCTGACTACGGCGATCCATCTCTGCGATCGCACGGAAAACCTGATCGACGATCTGCTGACTTATTGCCGGGTCGGGCGCAAAGCGGCCGTTAAAACCCGCGTGAACCTCAACGCGGTGACGGCTAATCTGCTGAAAATGATCCGCCCGTCGATCGAGCGCCGTAACGCCGCGGTGCGTATTACCGGACCGTTGCCGCCGGTAATGGGCAATGCCACGCTGATCGGCATGGTATTGTGTAATTTAATATCCAACGGATTGAAATTCAATGAAAATCGCCGGCCGCACGTGGAACTCGGCTGGGTGCCGACCGATCCGGTCACGTTCTATGTCAAGGACAACGGCATCGGCATTGCCAAGGAACACCATGAGGCGATTTTTACCCTCTTCCGCCGCTTGCACAGCCGGAAGAAATACGAAGGCTCTGGCGCGGGCTTGACCATCGTCCGCAAGATTGTCGAGTTGCACGGCGGCCGGATTTGGCTGGAATCGGCCCCGGGCGCGGGCACCACGTTCTATTTCACCCTTTCCCGGTGCGCCGAAACCGGCGCGGCCGAACACGCCCTGCCCCCGCCGCATTGGACCCAACAAAATCGGGCCCGCCGTATTACCGCACGCATACGCGATAAGCAAACCGCTCGCTGACGCCTTTTATCTGCCCCCTTCTTCATTTAAAACATTGCATTGCGGGGTACTGGACTTTGCAATAGTTAGCGGTTAAATTATCCCTTATCATCTGCTCTCTAATTCAAACCATCGCATACATCGCTCAAAAATCGCTGCATTTTTCACTAAAAGGAGATGACGATTATGAAACGCTGCTTGCCTATTTGTTCCGTGATATTGGCTCAACTTGCCATTTCGTTTACTCCGCTTAAGGCCCAGACTCCGGCCGCCGCCGGCAGCGCGTCGTTGACCGTCCAGGTCGACAATCCCGGCATAAAGGTCAGTCCCACGCTTTACGGCATATTTTTCGAGGAAATCAATCATGCCGGCGACGGCGGGCTGTACGGCGAATTGGTGCAAAACCGCTCGTTCGAGAATTCCGACAAGCCCGACTGCTGGACCCTGGTAACCGAAGGCTCGGGCAAGGGCGAAATTGCCATAGACAAAGACAATCCGGTGTGCGAAAACAATCCCCGATCGCTGCGATTAAAGATGGAAGTTGCCGGAGAAGGCAAAGTCGGCGTGGCGAATGACGGATATTGGGGCATCGCCGTGGCGAAAGGCGCGCAGTATGATCTGTCGGTCGCCCTTCGCGCGGGCGACGGGTTTGACGGCCCGGTGGGCGCCGCTTTGGTCAGCGCCGATCTTAAAACAGTTTACACTCCGGCACAAATTATCGACCATGTTGATTCGCAGTGGAAAACTTATAAACTCACTCTGACATCCAACGCGACCGATCCCAAGGCCCGGCTGGTGATTGGCTCTTGGAAGTCGGGCACGCTGTGGATGGACATGGTTTCGCTTTTCCCGCACAAAACCTTCAAGGATCGGCCCAACGGAATGCGACTGGACCTGGCCACGATGCTGGAAAATCTCCATCCCTCGTTCGTGCGTTTTCCAGGCGGATGCTGGGTCGAGGGCGAGACGCTGGATAACGCCATGCGCTGGAAACGCACCATCGGCGAACCGGCCCAGCGCCGCAATCAGTGGAATTTATGGCGATATTATTCCACCAACGGTCTGGGATTCCACGAATATCTCCAACTCTGCGAGGATCTGGGGGCGGAGCCGCTACTGGTGATCAACTGCGGCATGTCGCACCAGGAACAGCGTGGACAGCCGAAAAACACGGATGGCGTTGGTGAATTCGTTCAAGACGCCTTGGATGCCATCGAATACGCCACCGGCCCGGCCGAAAGCAAGTGGGGTTCGCTAAGGGCCAAGGCCGGGCACCCGGCCCCGTTTTCGCTGAAGTACATGGAGATCGGCAATGAAAACGGCGGACCGGCCTATAACGAACGCTACGCCCTGTTTTACGACGCCATAAAAGAAAAGTATCCGCAAATGAACTTGATCGCCGATCTGTGGCGAGGCAAACCGAAGAACCGGCCGATAGAAATCATAGATGAACACTATTATAACACGCCCGATTTCTTTTTGAAAAACGCCGATAAATATGATTCTTACGATCGAAAAGGCCCCAAAGTCTACGTGGGCGAATATGCCGTCACGAAAAACACCGGCCGCGGCAGCCTCCGCGGAGCAGTGGGCGAAGCGGCCTTCATGACCGGCATGGAACGCAATTCCGATGTGGTTGTGATGGCCTCATACGCGCCGCTTTTCGTAAACATAAACGACCGCCGATGGCCGGTCAACTTGATACAGTTCGATTCTTCCCGGGTTTGCGGCATACCGTCTTACTACGTGCAACGGATGTTCAGCCAAAATCGCGGCGACGTAGTGTTGCCTGTCGACATTCAATTCCCCTCTCGGCCTGTTGAAGAAAGCCACGGGGCCATCGGTTTGGGCACGTGGGCAACTCAGGCGGAATACAAGGACATTAAAGTCGTAAAAGGCGACAAAACGCTTTTTGCCAGCGATTTTTCCAAAAGCAGCGATGGATGGAATTTGGTCCGCGGCCAGTGGGAAGTCAAGGATGGCGCATTGCGGCAAACATCCACGGAAAACGATTGTCTTGCCACGGCCGGCGATACTTCTTGGAGCAATTATACTTTGACGTTGAAAGCCAGAAAAACCGGCGGCAACGAGGGATTTTTCGTTATTTTCAACGTTCAAGACGATAACGAAATGATGTTGTGGAATCTGGGCGGCTGGGCCAACACCAAACATGTCCTTGACCACCGCTTCAACGGAGGAAACGTACTCCTCGGCAAAGAGGTTCTCGGTCGGATTGAAAACGATCATTGGTATGATATCCGCATTGAAGTCAGCGCAAGCAATGTGCGTTGCTACCTCGACGACAAGCTGATTAACGAAATCGATTATCCGAGCTTGCAGACGTTATACTCGGTCGCCGGTTTGAACAAAACCGGGGACGAAGTGATTCTGAAAGTCGTGAACGCCTCCCAAACCGCCCAGGAAACCGACATCCACCTTGCCGGCGCGGATACAGTCCAGCCCTTGGGCACGGCCATCGTCCTCACCTCGGAAAAGCCCACCGACGAAAACACTTTGGAAAACCCGACTAAAGTAGCTCCGGTCACACAACCGATCCAGAATGCCGGCAAGGATTTTACGCACACTTTCCCGGCAAATTCGGTCACGGTGCTGCGCCTGAAAATCCAGTAAGAGCTGGAGTTCTGTAAATTAGTCCCCTCTCCCGACCAACCTTCGGTCGGTGCCCGGAGAGGGTTAGGGTGAGGGCGGTTGGCCGAAAATCTCTTGCCTTGTTTAATTGCTTTCCCAAAGCCTTCACCCCCTGCCCCTCTCCCAAAGGGAGAGGGAACATTGAATCCGAAATTTGCCAGAATCCGGAACGCCTATTTCTCGCCCATCAACTTGACGATCGTCGGTTCCACGGCTTCGGCCCAGATTGCGTACCCCTTGGCATTGGGATGCAGCAGGTCGGGCATGATGTCTTTTGGCAGTTTACGGTCCGAATCGAGGAACTTGTCGTTAACGTCCAGATAGAAAACCATTTCATTGTCGGCCAGCTTGGCTATGCCTTCATTGGCTTTCATGTTCGTTTGCCGTACGGGATCGTTGTCGTCCGCTCCGCGCGGAAATATTCCCAGCACCAGTACTTTGGTCCGGGGCAGTTTTTCGCGGAGTTTTTCCACGATCGCTTTGACGCCGGCGACTATGTCGTCGGAACTGTGCTTGGCGTTGGCGTTGTTCGTGCCGATCATGAGCATCGCCAACTTGGGCGAAATGCCCTCGATATTGCCGTTTTCCAGGCGCCACAGAACATGCTGCGTTTGATCGCCGCTGATGCCGAGATTAACGGCATGGCGATCTTTGTAATACTTATTCCAAACTTCTTTACCGTTATTTTCCCATCCTTCGGAAATGGAATCGCCGATCACAAGCAAATCGACGTTGCCCTTCTTGACTCGTTCATTCATCGACTCGTGACGTTGCATCCACTTATTAGGCTGGGGAACGGGAACGACCGACTCCGGTTGCGGGGCCACGGCGACCGTTACGGTTTGCTGCGCATCGGCGGTCGCGGTCGGCTGCAACGCAACGGCGGCCGACGCCATGGCCGAAAATAAGGCGCCAAAAACAACAAGCAGACTTAAATACAAATTGAAATTACTCTTTCTCATAATGCTCTCTCCAAAACAGGGTGATAAAAAAATCAAAAACCCGCGACCGGCGGCTGCGTTTTGTGTTGCATGTAAAACTTACGACATTTTTACTTTTTTACTAAGATCCCGGCCGATCTTCATCATTGGCTTTTCAAGATAATTAAAAGTAAACCAACTTACTATAAATGTAAGAAAAAAAGAAAGAAAATAAGAAATAGCGGCGTATTTTTCCACATTTAATCTATGGAGAAAAAAGAGTATTGGATATGGCACTATCGGATGAAGTAAATAAATTGAGTAAGAGATCTCGCCTAGATAACTTAGGGGCTTACCAAATAAGGAATTTAGTTTTGGATTTGTTAAAAAAACAGAAACTACAAATAAAATACAGCAAGCAGAAAGAATTGTGCGATTAACTCCTGTGACAATTTGTATTTTGTTTCCGCTTGATGGATAGAGCCAAAAAAGCATTAATGCAAAAAAGAGCATCGCATAGCATAGACGTTTAGAAATGATTTCACTTAGCCCTGGACCGTATACACAGATTAATACACCAGCCATAAAAAAATAAATGTGATTAAATGGATTTACATATAGTGACCATTGTTCATATAAGATTACATCCTTGTCTAACAGGAAAAAAGACCAATAAAAACCGCAAGCAATGCTGACTAAAAAAGATATAGGAATAATATATTTCCATTTATTAGATATAAGAAAGATAAAAGGCAGTATAAAACAGAATACTATTTCATTGCCAATGAACCATCCGCCAGTTGTAATACTAGCCGATGGCTTTATAAACCCTAACAAAAGAGAATAGTTAAGAAATATTTTATATGCTGAATAACCTAAGCTGGTGCCATGTAAAAAATAGATGATTAAATTAAGAAGCAGCATACACGTCACCGCCAAATAGTAAACCGGAAAAATTCGAAAGATTCTTTTAATAAAGAAAGAAAACAAATCGGAAGAAGAAAGCATTTTATTTTGGTACACAATTGTCAAACTGAGACCGCTAAGTATATAAAATATATCAACTGCATATATACCTAGTACCTGACCACAACTAATATTGTTGATACGTAAGCATGATGGTATGCTTCCTTATATTAGAGAAACGAATCTCGAACAAGGAAGTTCATCATGCCAAAAAAACGATTTATAGTAACG
>JBEKIK010000082.1:0-9765 GCA_050011795.1 Thermoguttaceae bacterium
GTGCGAAACCAATGAAAAGGAATTATCGATCAAGAGTCCAATCAGCGGTCAGGTGGTTACTTGGGATATGCGCAACCGCCTTCCGAATGGGCGGCCGGTGCAGCGCGGGCAGGTATTGATGCGGGTCGCCGATCCAAGCGGGCCTTGGCAGTTGGAGCTGCACATGCCCGAACACCGCAATGGCCACGTCGCCGAGGCGCAAAAGGAACTCTACGATAAGGCTCGGGACAATTTGCGCAATCTGCTCAAGGAACAATTGCTCGCCAAACTGCCCAAAACGCCCGCTGAAGAAACCAACAAAACAGCACCGCCTAATACTCCCGCCGAAGAAACCAACAAAAAATCTGAAACAGAACAATCCACGGCAAATCCGCCGGAAACAACCACCGGGCAAACGGCTAAACCCGCTGAAACCGAGCAGCCTACCGCAAAAACTCCGGAAACAACCACCGAGCAAACGGCTAAACCCGCTGAAACCGAGCAGCCTCCTCCAAAAGCTCCCGAAAACGCCGAAGAGGAAATCAATAAAAAGGTCGAAGATGAGTTGGCAAAAATCCCAAACGAAGAGCTTTACGCCAAACAAATATCGATATTGAATGAAATGTTTCACGACCGTTTGGATGAAATCGTCAAGAGTTTGCCCGACGGTGAAACGAAAGACAAGCTTGCCGAGATTCTTAAGGAAGAATCCTACGAAAAGGCGCGTGAGAAAATAAAGGCGTTCATTGCGGAGTCGACGGACGCGGAATTGTCCGCTCGTTTGGCCGCTTTACCCAGCCGGGAGCCGGTGGACGACCGGTTGCGGGTATCGTATATTCTGGCCTCCGAGCCAGGCACAACCCATTACGGGACGGTCACGGAAATACAGCGCAGCGCCGAGGTTCGCGGGGACGAGGGCAACACGGTCCTGGTAAAGGTGGCCATCAACAAGGATGAGTTGCCCGACTTGCTTCCCGGGGCCACGGTAACGGCTAAAGTCTATTGCGGCCGCCGCGCGCTGGGATACGTGCTCCTAAACGACCTGATATCGTTCATCCAGACGCGAATTATATTCAGGTATTTTTAAAATGACAGTCACTGAATTTTAGCCGCGGCACTTGTGCCGCGCGCGGCGTGAAAAATCTCCCGGAGCGTGCGCCGGGACTAAACGTTAAGGAGCGAAGGATATTGCCATGTCCATTTCGGTGATTATTTTTAGTTTATTATGCGCAGCGACCGCGCAGCCCAGCGGTGGTTTGCCGATTTCGGTGGCGATTAAAGATTGCCTGGTGGATTTGGATGAAAAGGCGGAAGTGCCTGCCCAGGAACCGGGTGTGCTGCTGAAATTGCCCGTCAAAGAAGGCCAATTTGTGAAAAAGGGCGAATTGCTGGCCCAGATCGACGATCTTCTGGCCTTGAGAGATCAAGACGTGGCGAATTACAAGCTGGGAGTCGCCAAGGAACAGGCCGGCAGCGATATCAACGTGCGGTATGCGCACGCGGCCGCTAAAGTGGCCGAAGCCGTGTATCTTCGCGACGTGGACGCAAACAATAAAGTGCAGGGTTCGGTGGCGCAGGCATTGGTCCAGCAGCATTTGCTCGAACACAGGGCGGCGGTTCTGACCATCGAAAAATCGGAATTGGAACTACGCGTCGCCGGTTTGCAGGCCAAAGTCAGCGAGGCCGAGCTTGGCGCGGCCACCGAAAAAGTCGAACGACACCTGATTAAATCGCCCTTGGCCGGACAAGTCCAAAAAATCTATCGGCACGTGGGCGAGTGGGTGCAGGCCGGCGAACCGGTTTTGCACGTGGTGCAGGTCAACCGCTTGCGGGTGCAGGGATCTTTGAACATTTCCGATTACGCCCCCGAGGAAGTCATGGGCCGGCCGGTGACGGTCATGGTCGTGTTCGCCCGGGGACGCGCCGAAACCTTTAAAGGCGAAATTGTTTTCGTCGATCCCATGGTCGAAAGCGGAGGTCTATATGTGGTTCGCGCATTAGTCAAGAATCGCGAAGAAAACGGCCAATGGCTGCTGCGCCCAGGCATGGACGCCGAGATGACAATTCAATTAAAATAAAGTCAGAACTCAGTACGCAGAACGCAAAATGCAGAACTCAGAACTTCAGTCAGAAGTCAGAAGTGATAATTTTTCCTTCCGCGTTCTGAGTTCCGCGTTCTGAGTTCTGACTTCTGCATTCACATGGTTACTCTTCACGACAGTTTGTTATCGAGTTCCGCCCGGGCACTTTCCATCCGGAAGCGGCCGGACCTGGTTGCGCGCCGGCAGCACTATCTGGGACGAACCTACTGGGTAGTGAAAGATCCCGTGGGATTGCAGTACTTCCGCTTTCAGGAAGAGGAATTCGCCATCCTGCAAATGCTCGACGGCACAATCAGCATGGATGAAATCAAGGAACGATTCGAAGACGATTTTCCTCCGCAGAAGATCACTCTCGACGAGTTGCAGCAATTCCTGGGCATGTTGCACCGCAGCGGGCTGGTGGTGGCCGATGTCACGGGCCAGGGCCGTCAGCTCCGCATGCGCCGCGATAAACGCAAACGACAGGAATGGCTGCAAACCCTGGGAAACATTCTCTGCATCCGCTTCAAGGGCTTCGATCCCGAGCGGGTGTTGAATTTCCTGTATCCGTACTTTCGCTGGTTTTTTTCAGTTCCGGCTGTGGCGTTTTGCCTGCTTTTGGCCATCTCGGCGCTGCTTTTGGTCTTGGCGGAGTTCGACGTTTTTCGTTCAAAACTGCCCGAGTTCAAGGATTTTTTCAACATGCACAACGCCTTCCTGTTGGTCCTGACCTTGGGCGTGACAAAGGTGTTTCACGAGTTCGGCCACGGCCTGGCGTGCAAGCACTTCGGCGGCGAATGTCACGAAATAGGCATCATGATCCTCGTGCTCACGCCCTGCTTGTATTGCAACGTATCCGATTCCTGGATGCTGCCCAACAAGTGGCACCGCGCGATGATCGGAGCGGCCGGCATATACGTGGAGCTGATGATCGCCTCGATTTGCACGTTTTTATGGTGGTTTTCCGTGCCGGGCTTGTTGAACAGCCTGTGCCTGAACGCCATGTTTATATGCTCGGTGAGCACGGTGCTTTTCAACGGCAACCCGCTTCTGCGTTACGACGGCTACTACATCCTTTCCGACTTGACCGAAATTCCCAACCTGCGCCAGAAAGCGACTACCATTCTCAGCCGGAAATTGGGCGAGTGGTGCCTGGGCATGGAAATGAGCGAAGACCCGTTCCTGCCCGAGTCCAACCAGATGTTTTTCGCCTTGTATTCCATAGCGGCGGCCGTGTATCGCTGGATCATAGCTTTTTCGATCTGCTGGTTTTTATACAAATTATTCGACTCGTATCATTTGAAGTTCGTCGGCCAGTTGGTGGTGGCGGCGTCGTTGTGGGCGCTGTTTTTCACTCCGCTGTATCAGTTGGGAAAATTTTTCTACGTGCCGGGGAGGCTTGATAAAGTGAAAAAAACTCACATGTACGCCACTCTCAGCCTGTTGGCGGCCGTGGTATTGGTCGTGCTTTTTTTACCCTTGCCGCACAGCGTGCTGGCGACTTTTGAAATCCAGGCCCGCGACGCCGAATCGGTGTACGTCGACGTGCCCGGCAAGCTGATCGCCATCGACGTAAAGCCCGGCCGGCAGGTCGAGAAAGGAACCCCTCTGGGACAATTGCGGAACATCGAACTGGAAGAAGAAATCGCCAAGCTCACCACGCAAGAAAGACAATATAGCATTAAACTGGAAAGCCTCCGCCGGCAAGGATTCGACGATCCACATGCCCAGTCCGAGATTCCCGCGACACAAGAATCCCTTAAGGCGACCAAAGAGCAACTGCAAAAAAAAGTGGCGGATTTTGAACGCTTGTGTCTAAAAGCGCCGATCTCCGGCACGGTTCTGCCTCCGCAACTGGTGCCTCGCCGTGAAGATCCGGACGGACAGTTGCCCACCTGGTCGGGCTCGCCCCTGGAAAAGGAAAATCTAGGCGCTTTTTTGCAAGAGGGCGTGCTGTTCTGCCAAATCGGCGATCCGCGGAAACTGGAAGCGGTGGTGGTTATCGACCAGGCCGATCGGAACCTCGTTCGCAAGGATCAACGCGTGTACGTCAAAATCGACCAACTTCCCCACGATACTTTTACCAGTAAAGTCGCCGAGATCGCCGAGTCGGAATTGAAAATCTCTCCGCAGCGGCTGTCGAACAAGTCGGGCGGTGAATTGCCCACCAAGACCGATCCGCATTCCGGAGTGGAACGCCCGGTGAGCACGTCCTATCAAGCCCGGGTGCCCCTGGACGACGATACCGGCCTGATGCGCCTGGGGCTCCGCGGCACCGCCCGAATCCAGACCGATTGGATCCCCCTGGGTACGCGCTTCTGGCGGTTTGTTACCCACACGTTCAACTTTAAACTTTAGGCATTAGACTTTAAGCTGTAGGCCACTAACCACTCTCCACTAACCACTATCCACTCTCCACTGCATGACCAAATTAGCCTACCTCGATTGTGCTTGCGGCATCAGCGGCGATATGACGCTCGGCGCGCTGGTCGATGCGGGCGTGAAGATCGAGGCACTCAACTCGGTCATCGGCTCCTTGGGGCTGCCCGATTGCCGGCTGGTTGCCGAAGAGGTCCGGCGGCAAGGATTCCGGGCGACAAAGGTCAATGTGATGTATCCGCCCGAGCGGGAGCATCGCAATTTGCGGCAGATTCTGGCCCTGATCGATGCCGGCCGGCTGACTGAGCGGCAAAAAGACACGGCCCGGCTGATCTTCACCCGCCTGGCCGAGGCCGAAGCCAAGGTCCACGGAACTGCCGTCGATAAAATCCATTTTCACGAGGCAGGGGCAGCCGACGCCATTGCCGACGTGGTCGGCGCGGTGGCGGGCTTCGACATGCTGGGCGTCGGACGAATCCTGGCCTCGCCCGTGCCGACCGGCTGGGGTACGATCGAAATAGCGCACGGCCAATGCAGTATTCCCGCTCCTGCCACGGCCGAATTGTTGCAAGGCGTTCCCCTGGCCGATTCCAGCATCCAGGGCGAATTGACCACGCCCACCGGGGCCGCCATTCTATCCGTGCTGGCCGACGATTTTGGCCCCGTGCCGCCCATGATTATCCGGCAAATCGGCTGCGGGGCGGGCAGCAACGATTGGCACCAGCGCCCTAATATCCTGCGAATTTTACTGGGCGAATCGGTTGCCGCCGGCGACTTCGCCCGCTCCGAGCAGATTTATCGGTTGGAAACCAATCTCGATGATCTGAGCGGCGAATTGATCGGCTACTGCATCGAGCGGCTCTGGGATGCCGGGGCCTTGGACGTCTACACCACGGCCATCGGCATGAAAAAAAACCGCCCCGGCGTGCTGCTTAGCGTGTTGTGCCGGCCGGCCGAAGCGGATCGCCTGGAACAGATCATTTTTAGGGAAACTACCACTTTGGGCGTTCGCCGCTCGACGATCGATCGACATGTTTTAGCGCGTCAGTCGCACGCCGTGGATACCGTTTGGGGACCGATTCAGGGAAAGATCGCCCGGCTGGGCGGGAACACTCCCCGTTTCACTCCCGAGTTCGATGCCTGCCGCCGCATCGCCCTGGAGCACGACTTGCCGCTGGGCAACGTGTACGAAGCGGCGCAAAAGGCATTTGATGCGTCCAGATTGGCGGAAAAATAACGTGAAGTGGGGTGGGCAATTTATTGCCCACTAATAGTTATTCAAGGAGGAAAACCGTGAATCCTTTCGATCAAATCAGCTCACCTGCAGTTTTTATTTTTATGCTGTTGGTGCTGGGCATAGCGTTTTTTTTGTTGATGCGCACCAGCCGATATTTCAGCCGGCAAAAACGGGAGGAACCCAAGTGGCCGCGCGATGTCCAGTCTGGTTGGGAAGGCAGTTCAGCCATCCCCACAACGCGCCCAACAACGCCTCCAACGGCATCCCAACGACATTTGGACGCCATGCCGAGTACGGCCCAGTGGGAAGTCGATATGCACGAGACCGCCCGGGAACTGAAGGCCCAGTTGGACAGCAAAATGCGGGCCTTGCAGGCCTTGATTGCCGAAGCCGACCGGGCCGCTTCACATTTGGAGGCGGCCTTAAAAACCCGGCATAATACGGATGATACGCCTGCTTCAAATCGCGCGCGATCCGGCGGCTCTCCGCTTTTCAACCCCAAGCCCGGTCCTCCGTCCAGGCAAGAAATAAAATCGACCGGATTGCCGACTAATCAGGCCCAGGCCCCGACTGCATCAGCCGTATCGTCGCCGCATCGCCATGAAGAAATATATACCCTGGCCGATTACGGCCTGAGCGATTCGGCCATCGCCCAACGTCTCGCCATGCCCGTCGGCGAAGTGGAACTGATCCTAAGTTTGCGGGGAAAAAGTAACTCTACGCCGTAAATAGTTGTGGGGCAGATTGCCAATCTGCCCAAAAAGCAGGTGTGGCAACCTGTTCCATGTTGTTTTAAAACGTGTGTTCCCGGCCGGGAAACGTGCCTAAGCGGACTTCGTCGCGATATTGGGCCACGGCCCGGGCAATGACGTTTTTCAAATCGGCGTAGGCCTTGACGTGCCGCGGCACGTGCCCGGCGGTCAGTCCCAATAGATCGTGAAAAACGAGTATTTGACCGTCGCATCCCGCCCCTGAACCGATTCCTATAGTGGGAATTTTAAGGATTTTGGTGATCCGCGCGGCCGCCTCGGCCGGCATGCACTCCAGGACCACGGCAAATGCGCCGGCCCCTTCGGCTGCCCGGGCGTCGGCCAGCAATTGCTTTTCATCGCGCTGGGCGCGATATCCGCCCATGCGATGGATATTTTGCGGGCGCAATCCGCAATGGGTCATAACCGGTATGCCCGCCGAGACCAAAGCCCCGATCACATCGGCTTGTTCCGCTCCGCCTTCCAATTTTACCGCCTGGCAATGCGTCTCCTTTAAGATCCGGCCGGCGCTCTCGACGGCCTTGTACGCGCCAAGATGGAAGCTTGGAAACGGCATGTCCACGACCACTAAAGCATGCCGCACCGCCCGGCCCACCATCTCGGCGTGATAAATCATTTCATCCAAGGTGACCGGCAGGGTGTTGTCGTGCCCCTGCACCACCATCGCCAGGCTATCGCCCACCAAAATGCCTTCGATACCCGCGGCATCGACCAGGCCGGCCGTGGCATAATCGTAGGCCGTCAGCATGGTGATCTGGTCGCTTTAGAGTTTTTGTTTGGGATTTGTGAACATTCCCGCTAAATCTTATTGTAAAAACCCGACGCTCCCATATCCAGGGGGGCGTTTTAAATAAAAAATGCTGTTCAAATTCGCAATGTAGAGGTATGCTTGAAAAAGGGCCGATACTTAGAGCCTATCCCAAAAGTCATCCTGAGCGTAGCGAAGGATCTTGGTTGCAGTCCCATAATATCCATTTTTGCCATTGTGTTCCTTCTAGATTCTTCGCTTCGCTCAGAATGACGAATATTGTTTTGGGATAGGCTCTTAGCCCAGGGCATTGCGTTTTATATTTTGAAAGAGGTGCTTGACATGTCCATTCGATTTTTAATGGCGATATATGTTCTTTTTTACGCCGTCGTTTCGGCCGAAGCCCAGGTTATAGGCTATCCTTACGGCGTTAAATCCAGTCAGCAGCGGCAACAGCAGTTGCAACAACAGCAAGCCATGACAATGCTCGACATCTCGGGCACGATCGAAGCCCTGGCCACGGGCCGAATTCAAATGCGCACCGATTCCAACGAAAAATGGATGATCGTCTTGAACCCGCAAACGAAAGTGCAAGTCACCGGCGAAGTCGGCACTGATTTCCTCCGTCCCGGCTTGTTTGTGCAGTTGAAGGCCGACGTTGACAAGCGCGGCGTGGCGGCCGACAAGATCGAAGAGTTGACCATAGTCACGCCGCCGCAGGAAAAATCCCGCGGCTTAGAGGGCGGCAAAGCCTCCGCAACCGGGCCTTCCACCGTGCAAGGACGGGTCGTAAGCTTCAAGAAAAACAAACTGCAAATAAAAATCGATAAAGCAACGGTTCTCTGCGAATTGAGCGATAATCCCAAAATTCACGTCGATCTTGCCGATTATTCAATGGCCAGAAAAGGCGACAAAATCAAAGTTCAAGGAATGAAAGCAACCGGCACCACCGGACTGCTACAAGCCGCACAAGTAAAAATCGAACTGGCCGAACCGCTGGGAGAGAAGAAGAAAAAATAATGTTTCATTATTAGTTGTTTGAAGTAAATAACACGCGATCACTATTATTTAACGCGAAAACACGAAGGAACGAAAACACGAAAAAGAATTTAAAGCTGGAGTTTTGCAAATTACTCCCCTCGCCGGGCACCAACTGAAGGTTGGTCGGGAGAGGGGCCGGGGGTGAGGGCGGCTGGGTATTGTTAGAGTCCTTTAGTTGTTTGCAGTAAACGACACGCAACCACTATTATTTAACGCGAAAACACGAAGGAACGAAAACACGAAAAAGAATTTAAAGCTTAGATTTTGTGTTTTCTTTATTTCGCTCTTTCGTGATGAAAATTGAGTGTTTTGACTTTTTTCGTGGATTCACTGCAATCCGGCTAGGTGGCACTGACGAAAGGGGACCGAGAAGGTGTGCCACTGGCTTTGCCAGTGGCTTTTGGCCGATTTGACTTTCCATCCTATATCAGGATTTAAAGTGAGGAATTATGCATTGGAAGAGAGTACGGAAGTGCTTCGAAATGATAGTCATTCACTTTTTTCCCGAACAAACCTTCAATTGATAAGTTCCATAAAAACACTGGCAAAGCCAGTGGCACATATGCGGTAACGGATCATTTGAGTCGCTTCACTTCAACCGCCTCGTCGGTCCCTTCGACCTTCATCTTGTAGACGCTGCCTGAACGATAAATAAGAACTTCCGGCCTAATGGCAATGTGAATTTCAATGTGAATGCTACTCTGTTGCCAAATTTGCCCATTGGTCAATTTTACAATTGTTTCGCCTCGCCATCCTTCAAATTCGCCGTCAATTCTACTTTCAATAACGTCTGAATTGACTCCCACCTGCGCAGGTAAATTCTGACCGTCTGGAGCTATGGACGAGCTTCCCCGTGGAAGCTGCTGGTACTCCTCTTTCGTTCTCACCATCGGTGGTTGCCGACCAGTAAACGGCAAACTTTGCAGCAATCGGCCATTCTCGTTGAAAAAGTTAAGCCCCGGCCCGTCTTTGTCCATCATCAGCATTATCCGAGGATGTCCGTTCTCGTCTAGCAGGAGAAGGGTGGGGTCACGTTTGAATAACATCAGGCCAGCCCGCGGCTCGCCATTCTCGTTGCTCAGGTGCAGGTAAGGACCATCCTTGTTCCCCGACAGTCTAGCCCGTGGCTTTCCGTTCTCATCGCCCAGCGTGAGATTTGGGCCAAGCTTCTTGTCCAACCAAAGACCGGCCCACGGCTTGCCTTTTCCATCGCTCAGAGTGACACCGGGGCCTTGTCTATCCAAATCGAGTGTGACCCGCCCCGTGCCCTTCTCGTCCAGCAGGGAGAGTTCGGGGCCAAGCTCCTTGTTCACAAGCAGACTAGCCCGTGGCTTACCGTTCTCGTCCATTAGGGTGAGGTCAGAGCCAAGCTCCTTGCACACTGACAGGCTGGCCTGTTCCCTGCCGTTCTCGCCCATTAGGACGATTTTGGGGTGTTTCTTGTACACCGAGAGGCTAACCATCTTCCCGCTGTTCTCACCACTTAGATTGAGTTCGGAGCCAAGCTTCTCATGCACCGAAAGACCGGCC
>JBEKIK010000083.1:0-7169 GCA_050011795.1 Thermoguttaceae bacterium
AATACATTACGATCAATCCCAATTATTAACCGTGACACAGCACTAGTACGACTGGAGATAGATGCAACTTTCCCTATTCCTTCCCCCAGATGATGCATAGACATCTCCACTCTGGTATGGTAACGTCGAAACCAATTGGAGAAATCGCATTTGATTTATGAAAATGCTCATCCAACCGAGATATTATCTATTAAATCGAGGTCAATATGAGTATTAAAAAAACAATTGATCCTTTGGATCAACAACCATTCAGAGATTTTAAAAGATCATTAGAGGATGACCGAAAAGTTATGGATGAGATGTTGGTCAGTATTCAGGCATGGGAGCCTAGATGCACCCGAACTGTTGAGCAGTTGATCGCCATCATCAGCCATTGCCAAATGTGTATGCACTACGATCCAGGTTATGGCTGTAGCAACAAACAAAGTGGCGATCAAGGTGTACATCGGCGATGGGAACATTGGCGCAATCGCCTAGTTTATGCAGTGTGTGATCATTGGCCTCAGGGGATTGTGTGATTTTTCGAAAGGGGTTACTTTACACTTGAATTTTTAGATAATTATTTTAGGCACCACTACTAACCTGCCCAGCAGTGCATTCCTGCCCACTTTCCCCGGCCCACTAATCCTCAATCCCTTTTCCCTCACTGCAATTGCACCTTAGCGCGACGGCAATTGCCATCGTGTAAAATTCACTTATGTCGACCTCGTACATCAGCCCGATGTAGTAATGCCTTGATATTTAACCAATTGCCGCAAACAATTTTCCCGCCCCATCGACGTAACCCTTGTTTTCAATTTGGCACAAAAATAATTTCTTGTCATTTCAACACAACTCTAAACAGTTAAACAACTTACAAATATTTTGTGTTTTATTTTTCAAAACATGCCCTTTTTATAAGAACGACATTTCACATCATTATACCCGCCGTAACCCTATATCTAAAGCCAACTTTTTGGCCGTCATCCAAATAGCGTTTTTAATTTCCCAAACGCCTAAGCTAGGCGAAAAATTCCAAAAACTGATCTTGAAGCGTGTTCCAGAATGGCCAGCCCCTTTTCCCTCCTATCACCCGTGCTCCGACCGGAATCCCGCGGCGGACAAGAATGTCTAACCTCCTGAACCCCGAACCCTGAATCCCAAATCCTGAATCCCGTGGCGGACAAGAATGTCCGCCCTCCTGAATCCTTTAACCCTGAACCCTGCCCCCTACATCGGCCGCTCGATGGTCAGATCCAACGCGTAGCGCTGATATGGCTGGTCCGCGCGAACCACGGGGGCGGATTGGATGATCATTGTGCCGGTTGTCTTGCCGCTGGAATTGACGGTCTCGAAGACCAATCGGCCGGGATCGTTGGTGGGGCGGCGCACATACCCAAAGCGTTCGTTCACAAAGGAGATCAACGCCCTGGGATCGCCGGTTGTGCCCCGCAATGTGATCTGTTGGACCTGCTGGGCAGGGTTGAAATAGTAAGTCAGCGACCCGGCCACGTCGTTCGCTTTGGTGCCGGTAACCAGCGGCACGCGATATCCGTGCAGTTGCAACAAGGCCAGATCGGTCGACACCCGCGGCCAGCGCTGCAATACCCAGGCCGGTGAAACGTCGAACCGCAAGACTTCGGCCAAGGTCGGGGTGGGCGAGCCTTCTAACCTCGAAGTCGCCGGATGTGAAGGGGTAGAAACAGGCTCGGCCGATTTATCGACGGGCCGTAAAGCCTCGATCGGGGTTGCCGTTGCAGCGGACGTGGTAAATGATTTTTCCCCGGATGCGCCCAGATGCAAATTATTCCAGAAATCGGAAAAGCGAAACATCGTGACCGGTCCGCCCAAGGCCACCGCCAACAAAAGTCCGCTGAAAATTATCTTTTTGAACATTGATTATAGACTATAGGCTGGAGGCTTTAGGCTGAAAGCTGATCGCCGTGTGCTTTGGCGCCATTATTTAAGATCGGCAAAACTAGGAATACGGCTTGCCGATGGTTGGAACGGGCCTACGCAGATTGCCCAGACAGCAGGTTGGTTTAAAGAATTACAACCGCAAAAACCCGGAAATCCCAACCCGGATTTAAAACCCAAAGTCTATGACCTATTGCCTACAGCCTACGGCCTACAGCCTAAAGCCTATCGGTTCACGTAGATAATCGGGGCCGCCTGGCTTGGGCCGACCACCGAATCGTTTTGTTGCAAGCCCGCGGCCACCTGTCCGGCGTCATTGGTGAAGATATCGTCGTTTGAGCCTTCGGGCTTGGATTTGGTGAGAAATTTCACGCTGCCGTTCTCGAACAGCACGTTTTGCCCCCAGCCGCCGTGATTTTCGCTCTGATGCTCCGGCCGATCGCTGGGCGAGTCGGACATGACGGCAAAGTTGTCGCGGTTCAGGTTTTTCGTGTGATAGTACACGCCGTCGCGGGTATAGCCGAGATTGTAGCCGTAGCTTCCACCCAGCGTGGGCCGTAAATCGACGATCTTGGCGGGCGAAGTTAGTTCCAATTCATTATATGTGGGAATACGGAAGCTGTTGCGCTGGGCGGCCAGGCGGGAATCGGGGCAAACAAAGCGGCTGACGTCGGTAATTAGCTTGTTCTGGAACAGAACAGGCGCGTAAATGCCGGCCGTTGCCAATTTGCCTTGTGAAGGCACCGTGGGGAAATATCCGCCGTTAGCCTGACTGTATTGTGTCAGTGCGGAGCCTAATTGGTGCAAATTTTCCTGACAAGCGGCGCGACGCGCGGAAAATCGGCTGTTCGCAATGGCCGGAATAATCAATAAGGTTGCCGCCACCAGGACGGTGGCTGCCATGGCCACATCCAACTTCGTCATGCGGCCGATCCAACCGGGCGGAGCAACCTCGGGTCTGAGCCTTTTGGATTTAGATATTGCCGCCGGCGCCGGACTGGGAATATGCGCGGCCACAAACAAGCACGTGCGCTCGGCCAAACCCGCCGGCGGATCAAAATCCGTCCGCAATGCGGCCAACGGCTCCAATCGCCGCCGCAATGAATCTAATTCCCCGCGATACTCCGGATCGCTCTCCAATTGCGCGTCCAGAGCGGCCTGCTCGTCTTCATCCAGAGCGCCTAGTAGATGGCCAAGTAGTTGTTCTCGCTCGGAGTCGGTCATAATCAACCAGCAGTAAGGCTTACATTATTTTGGCAAATTTATATGACTAAAGGATTCGCTAAGTTTTTGCACGGCCGCGTGGAGACGGCTTTTAACGGTTCCCACGGGAATATCCAGGATATCGGCGGCCTCGCGATATTTTAGTCCTTTGAAATACACCAACAACACCACTTGCGGGGTTTGCTCCGGCAGATCGTCAATGGCACGGCGAAGCCGGTCGCATTGCTCGGCGGATTCCGCCTCTTCACTCGGCCCCGCTTCAGCACCGTCGAGCAATTCGACCAATGTTCCCATCTCTCCTTCAATATCGCGTTGCAAGCGGCGGTCAAGGCTCATTATTTTATGCCGCCGGTTGCGGCGCTGATAATCGATGGCCTGATTGGTGGCCACCGTGTACAACCAGGGCCGCACTTTACGCCCTTCCTCGAACTGATCGCATTTAAGATGCACTTGCAGGAACGTCTGTTGAAAGACGTCCTCGGCCATCTCCGCGTCGCCGAGGTAGTGACGTAAATAACCGTATAACTCCTTCTCGTATCGCCGCACCAACTCTTCAAACGCCGGCCGGTCCGATCTGGATCGATAATCCAACAACAATTCTTCGTCGGTCCGGTCCATCAAGGCCTGAGAGCCGTTGGCACGCGGTTTTGGGTGTTCAATCGTGCCGTTAAACATTGTTACGATTCCATGTAGAAAAGGGTTCGCGCAAGTCAGGGAAAAACCTGGTTTTTCTTTGGCCCACGGCCCTTTAACCTTATTCTACGCCCTTAGTTTTACTTGATTATAGGGGAAAAGCGTAAAAATTGCCCTTAAAGGACGCTCATTTGCCAAAATAGGCCTCAGATTATCGTTTTTGAAGGAGCATTTCCCATGCCTATTTGGCACAAACGCCACAAATAATACCAATACTGTACATTTGTAAATTCACCAAAGACCTTCCGCCGCTTCATTTTAAATATAGTTGCCGAAGACAAGTCAAATCCGGCATCTTATTTTCCGGGGCGTGGACATATTTGTAACTTTTGCCATCCGTTACACCTCAACATGCCGTAAGTCTGATTCAGCGGCAGATAAAAGATTGCGGCTGCCAAAATGGCAGTTTTTGGGGAAATAAGACAAGTAAACATACCCACACAAGGATTTCGCAATTAGAATTGATTTCAAATAACAAAGCCAAATTCTCCCTGAACCCTGCAAATGACGCGATCCGCTATCATTCTGCTTTCCGGCGGGCTTGACTCGGCCACCGCCGCCGCCATTGCCCGGCGGCAAGGTTTTGATTTGTATGCCCTGTCGGTGGATTACGGGCAGCGGCATCGTTTTTTTGAATTGGAGGCCGCCCGGTGCGTGGGTGAAAGTCTGGGCGTGAAGCGGCACGCCGTGGTCAAGGTCGATCTGGCTCAATTCGGCGGCAGCGCATTGACCGACTCGATTCCGGTGCCTAAGGACCGTCCCGCCGCGGAAATTGCGCATGGTATTCCCGTCACCTACGTGCCTGCCCGGAATACGGTGTTTTTATCGCTGGCCCTGGCTTACGCCGAGGTCGCCGCCGCTGCCGATATCTTCATCGGAGTCAATGCCATCGACTACAGCGGATATCCCGACTGTCGAGGAGAGTTTATCGCCGCTTTCCAGCGATTGGCCAATCTGGCCACTAAGGCGGGCGTGGAAGGACGTCTGAAATTCCACATCCACACTCCACTTATCGAGTTGACTAAGGCCGAAATCATTCGCCTTGGCATGGAATTGGGCGTCGATTACAGCCTGACCCATTCGTGTTACGATCCAGGTCCCCAGGGCATCGCCTGCACCCGCTGCGACGCCTGTCAACTGCGGTTAAAAGGTTTTCAAGAAGCAGGATTGAAAGACCCGGAAAAATATAATGATGAATGAAGAATACTGAATGATGAATTGAAAAGGCTTTAGGCCGGAGGAATGAAAACTGATTACTGAAAGCTGATAGCTGACTGCTGATAGCCAATGAAAATCGCCGAGATATTTCGATCGCTGCAAGGCGAAGGACGCATGACGGGCACGGATAGCGTGTTTGTCCGCGCCAGCGGGTGCAATCTGCGCTGCGGTTTTTGCGATACTCCTTACGCCTCCTGGTCGCCTGAGGGTGAGGACTTGTCCGTGGATGAAATACTAGATAGAGTGAAAAAAACATACAGCATTCAAAGCCTGCCGTCAGAGGTCGGCAGTAATATGGTTCGGAATTCAGCGGCCGGGAGGCAGGACATTGGTTCAGAGGCCAGGAGGCCGGACATTCCTGTCCGGCTCCAGTTTCAGGGTTCAGGATTCAGAGTTCACAACTCTCCACTCTCCACTCTCCACTCTCCACTCACCACTCTCCACTCTTTGCTCGTCCACTGCTCACCGCCCACTGCCCACTGCCCACTTTCTACTGCCTCTCCCAAGCACGTCGTGCTTACCGGCGGCGAACCGATGTTGTTCGCGGAACTGATCCCCCTAAGCGCGGCCTTGCGCAAGGAAGGCTGGCACATTACGATCGAAACTTCGGGCACGCTTTATTTGCCGGTGGTCTGCGATTTAATGTCCATAAGCCCGAAACTATCGAATTCCACTCCCGCGCCCGAGCAAGATCCGCACTGGACCAGTCGCCACGAATCCAGCCGCCATGCACCCCAAGTCATCAAACGCCTGATTGCGGAATACGATTATCAAATAAAATTCGTTATCGACCGTCCGGCCGACTGCCTGGAGGCGGAATCATATTTGGCCGCAATGCCCCAAATCGACCGCGCCCGGGTGTTGCTCATGCCGCAAGGCGCCGATCCCAAAGAGTTGGCCGAAAAAAACCAATGGCTGGAACCATATTGCGCGGAACACGAATTAATCTTCTGTCCGCGCCGCCACGTGGAATGGTTCGGCCCGGGAAAAGGGAAGTGAGGAGGTGGGCTTAATTCGCTTCCGGTCCTTTGTTGCCGTTTTCCTTGTTCAGGTAGCGGCGGAGATAGCGGGCGCGTTCGATGTTGCGGTCGGTGGAGTCGAGTTCGCCGCCGGTGAGTTTTTGCAGGTGGGCGGGCTGGGTGCGGAGGAACAATTCGTTCACGGCCGGGATGCCCACGTCGCGGATCAGGCCCAGGTTCACGCCCATTCGCACGCTTGACAAGAGGTGCATGGTTTCCTCGGAACTGATGGTCTGGGCTGTGCGGAGGATGCCGAATGCGCGGCTCACGCGGTCGTGCAGGTTTTCGTGGCTTTCCTTGATTAAAAACTCGCGGGCCTGGCGTTCGTAGTCGATAATCACCGGCACGATGTCGCCCACCTGCTGGATAAGATCGGTTTCGGACCGGCCGAGCGTGATCTGGTTGGAGATCTGGTAGAAATCGCCCATGGCCTGCGATCCTTCGCCGTACAGGCCGCGCACGGCCAGGCTGATTTTTTGCAGGCTGCGAAAAACCTTTTCGATTTGCCGGGTGATGACCAGGGCCGGCAGGTGCAGCATCACGCTGACGCGCAGACCGGTGCCCACGTTGGTCGGGCAGGCGGTGAGGTAGCCCAGGCGATCGTGGAAGGCATAAGTTACTTTTTCCTCGATCAGGTCGTCCAGGCGGTTGATCTGTTCCCAAACGTTTTGCAGGTTCAGCCCGCTTTGCATGACTTGCATACGGAGATGGTCTTCTTCGTTGATCATCAGGCTGTATTTTTCGCGGGTGTCGATGACCACGGCCCGGGCGCCTTGGCCTTCGGCGTGTTCGCGGCTTACGAGGTGCCGTTCCACGAGTAACTGGCGGTCGACTTTTTCCAGGCCTTCCATGTCAAAATACAGGATGTCGTTTTGCGAGACGACTTCGAAGATGCGGTCGTGGAGCATCTTTTCGATATTGAGCCGATCCTGGGGAGTGGCGCGGTTCATGAATGGGTAGTCGGCCAGATTCCGCGCCAAGCGGACTCGGCTGCTGATGACGATATCCGACTCCGGTCCGTCGCCGCGGAGCCACTCACCGGTACTTTGGGTCAAATCGTTCAGTTCCACTTCTTTATGCCCGTTACATTCGAGTAAAACCCTCCCGGCACAAGTGCCG
>JBEKIK010000084.1:0-7114 GCA_050011795.1 Thermoguttaceae bacterium
TAATCGTACAACCCTCGAAAAACCTCGATATGGATGTCAAAGCCGGCGAAGACAAAGTGGGCCTGGCCGCATGTGAGATGACCGGACCGTGTTACGTCCTGCTCACTGTTCGGGATAAATCAGAACATGCCTTGTGCATTTGGGGCGACAAGGTGCGGGCTGATGTTAAGAGAATCAAAGAATAATGTGACGGACCTTTTATAAATTATTTTCTCCATGCCCGATTTTCTTTTCATCACCTGTCAGATCGGCGCCGAGCGGGCGGTGAAGGAGGAAATGGCGCGATGTTGGAAGGATTTTCGCTTTGCTTATTCGCGGCCGGGGTTTCTGACGTTTAAACTGCCTGAAAAACACCGGCTGGCGGAAGATTTTGGTTTAAATTCGGTCTTTACCAGAGCGTACGGGTTTTCGTTGGGGAAAATTTAGGGGAAAGATGACAAGACGTTTTTTTACATCGGCCCAACGGGCCTATCATTCCGAGAAGCGAAAAATGGCCCACTGGGCCGTAATAATCCCATAATTGTGTCGTAAATCCCCGGGCGAACTGCTTCCTCGTTGGAGAAGCCCGGTGATTTTTTATTTCTCTTTTGCAGATCTCCACAAACTTACTATAATATAAAAGTAAGCTAATTGGGGTTAAATGTTTTAATTGAAAAAGTGAGATTACTGATGGAAAACAGAACACTTGATCTCGGAGGGCTTCCGGAACCTATCGCGCGAGGGCTTGAGGTGGTAGCGGAAATGGCAAGGAAAATGACTGCGATACAGGAAGATAAGCCGACCGGTAATGTGCCCGATTTGCCGGCGTGGCCGTTAGGGGTCATTGGCACTCTAAGTCGAGAGGAAATTTATAATGACTACGACTGCCGCGCCTGAACTGGCAATGTTGGATACGAACGTGCTGGTCTATGCGTTTGACCAACAATCGAACTTTCATAATGCTTCGCGAACCTTGCTGGTAAAAGCAGCGGATGCGGATTCGCAAGAGCATTACTGTGTGGCACCGCAAATCCTAGCGGAGTTCTTTGCCGTGGTAACTAACCCGCGACGAGTTCATAATCCGCGCACGCCGCATGAAGCACTGGACGTGATTGAGCGGTTAATGGCTTTGCCTCGCCTTACAATTCTTGCCGTTCCCATTGACGTGGTTGCTCGTTGGGTAAAGCTAATCCGCATGCATCAAGTCCGCAGTTCGGCCGTTTTCGACACGCAGTTGGCGGCAACAATGCAAGCCAATGGCGTGCGGAAAATCTACACCTTCGACCGTGCTCATTTCGAGCATTTCAGCGAGATAGAGATTGTGACTCCACAATAACTCTAAATTCCTGCCCCCTTTTTCCCATATGCTCGATTTTCTTTTCATCACCTGTCAGATCGGCGCCGAGCGGGCGGTGAAGGAGGAGATGGTGCGATGTTGGAAGGATTTTCGCTTTGCTTATTCGCGGCCGGGATTTCTGACGTTTAAACTACCGGAAAAACACCGGCTGGCGGATGATTTTGATCTGCATTCGGTCTTTGCCCGGGCGTATGCGTTTTCCTTGGGGAAAGTTCAGGGGCAAGACCAGGCGGAAATGGCCCGGGAAGCGTGGAAACTTTTCGGACATCGAAAGGTGGAGCGAATTCATGTTTGGCCGCGCGATACGGCCGAGCCGGGCGAACACGGTTATGAACCCCGTATTACTTCAGAGGCGATCGAAGTTCACGCCCGATTGCTGGAGCAATGCCCTCGCGCTAAAGGGGACAGTCCCATTTTCGCCGACCATCGCTGCGCGACGGTGCCCGCGAAAATTGGGACAGTCCCCGCTGATCCATTTCAACCGGCCCGGCGCGGGGAACACGTTTTCGATTGTGTCCTGGTCGAGCCAGATCAGTGGTGGATTGGTTTTCACCGCGCCGATCAAATAACCACGCGTTGGCCCGGCGGGATGTTGGCCTTGGAATTGCCCGCCTGCGCAGTTTCCAGGGCATGGCTGAAAATGGAAGAGGCCTTGCGCTGGTCGCAATTGCCTATTCCCAGTGGGGCACATATAGCGGAAATCGGCAGCGCACCGGGCGGAGCAAGCCAGGCACTTTTAGGTCGGGGAATGATAGTCACCGGCATCGATCCGGCGGAGATGCACGCCGAGGTGTTAAAAGACCCGCATTTTACCCATCTTCACCGCCGCAGCACGCAGGTTCCCCGCCGCGAATTCCGCAAAATTCGTTGGCTCACCGTGGATATGAACGTTGCCCCGAATTATACGCTGGATGCAGTGGAAGCTATCGTGCAACATCCCCAGGTTAGCATCCGGGGCATGATATTGACGCTAAAACTGCCCGAATGGAGTATTGCCGCTCAAGTGCCGGATTACATTAAACGCATAAAAAGCTGGGGTTACAATATCGTCCATGCCCGGCAGCTTCAGCATAATCGCCGTGAAATTTGCGTGGCGGCATTGCAAAAGCCGTTTCGACGATAATTTCCCCAAGTTACCTAACAGGACATCTACTCATTTTTTAAGTAAACTCTTTAGATAACCTTTTTGTTAGTTCCAGTCTTGTTATTAAAGGTGAGCTTGAAAATCTGCCGATTGACGCGGTAAAGCTGTTTCCGCGGGCTATACGAAATATACAGTTGACTAACCGGCAAAGGCTACCTAAAATACCGGCTTTGGGCTTCGTCATTTGGATAGATTCTAAATGCAACATCGAATTGTAAATAATTTATCCTCCATGCCAGAATTCCCCCTGGGTATGTTGATAGGATAAATTTTAGCCTGCACTTTGTTTAGTGGTCTTGTGACATATACGGGGCATGGCAGGAGATAACACACGTGATTAACCGAGTTGCTTACCAGCCTCTACATAAGTTCTCGGGAATATCGCACACTTCCCGACTTTACCTAATTATTGTTGTAGTGATATTGGCGACAAATAGTAGTTTGCAGGCTCTGGATTCGGTAACAGATAGTTTTCCCCAGTCATCTAAAAACACCGAGTCCACGGAAAAACATGATTCCATAGGCGATCCGCTTGCCTCTAGTAAATTGGAATTACTCAAACAAGAGATTCTGGCCGGTCTTGTGAAACGCCACACCACCGACAATTTTGCGCGTTTTCGCAGTTACACCGCCATGAAGCTGAATTCCACGGCAGGCCGGTACACAGGCTCGGAATTGACCGGCAATTGCCGGCTGAGTTGGTACGAACATTTGTTGCGCAACCCGCTTGACGCTCCCGCCGAGGCCGAGCGGTTCACCCGCGAGTTGCATAAGGCGGCGCTAGGCAACCACGAAGGCTTTGCCGAGTTGCTGGCCATCGCGGCAAAAAAAATGGATCTGGGCGAACGGAAGCCGCGGACTTTTACCAAGGTCGCCTCGCCCGAGCAGGCCTTGGAAATCGTCAAACAGTCGATTGCCGAGGCTGAAGTGGCCTACGCCGCGGCCTTGGCGCCCCTGACTAAATCCCAAATCCGCGAGTTGCAGGCAAATATTTATCCGGTTATGGTCGGCCAGAATGAAGTCGGTCATACGCTCAACGATCGCGGCACTGGCCGGAGGCTTTGCGATCTGATGGAAATGATGGACCGCAACTCGCTTTTTGCGGCCGCCGACGCACTTGTGCCCATCACCGACCCGGAATTACTTGAACAACTCAAGTCGCTGCCGGCCGACGGCGATGTCAAAGTCGAGGGCGTAATCGGCGCCGTGGTTGACCGCATCGATACTCCTTATGGATCGATTATTATCGGCGGCAAAGGGCCGAACACGTATTATCTCGATAAGATGCCCGGCGTTTGCGCGGTGATAGACCTGGGCGGCGACGATACGTATATCGACGGCGCAGTCGGATTGGAACGGCCCGTGTTGGTAGTCGTGGATCTGGGAGGCCATAACACATATCGCGGAAATAAGCCGGGCATTCAAGGCGGCGCGATTCTCGGCGTCTCGATGCTCCTGAACCTTGGAGGCCACGGCGTTTACGAGGCGCGGGACGTTGCTCAAGGTTCGGCCATTGCCGGCATCGGAATTCTCATCGATTACGACGGGAACAGCCGCTATCGCGGACTGAGACGCGTGCAAGGCCAGGCGCTGGGAGGGCTGGGCGTATTGATCGAACGCGGAGGAAAGAACGATTATCACGCCGCAATGTGGGCACAGGGCTTCGGCGGACCGCTGGGCTTCGGACTGCTCGACAGCAACGTCGGCGACAACCATTACTACTGCGGCGGCATGTGGCGCGATTCCTATCCCGAAACCCCCGGGTACGAAGGATGGGGACAAGGCGTGGGAGCAGGATTGCGGCAAGTGGCCGACGGGGGCATCGGCGTGATCCTAGACAACGGCGGCGAGAACGTCTACGAGTTCGACTATCTATCGCACGGCGGAGGATATTGGTGCGGAGCCGGTTTCGCCCGCGATTTCGGCGGCAATACAAAACGATTGATTACGCGGACGGCCTATAACGGCGGGCCGCGAACCCAGCCCAGTTTCCAGCGATTCGGCTGCGGTTGGGGTTGCCATTATTCTATCGGATTCTGTTTCGACGATAGCGGCGACGACGTGTACGAAGGCACGATCATGGGCATGGGCATGGCCTGGGATTGTTCGACGGGCGTGCTCTGCGATTTCGGCGGCAACGATCACTACAAGGCGACCGGCGGACTGACCCAAGGCTCCAGCAATCAGATGGGCCTGGGAATACTCTTCGATTATGGCGGCGATGACGTGTATGAAGGTTACACCCAAGGTTATGCCTCGCCCAGCATGTCGTATCATCCCATGTCCGCTTGCGGCGGAAACTTTGCATTTCTGATTGACTACGGCGGCAACGACAAATATGGCTGTGGCGCAATGAACAACTCCTACATCGAACGCGGCTGTTCCGGGGGATTTCTCATCGATCGTCCGCTACCCGACGAAGTTCAGCCCACGGCAATGAAGAACCCGTCCGTGTCTACGGTGGGAAAATGAAATAACCGTGGAGAAAGGATGTCATTCGATGAATAAGACCATTTGCATCGGAGCCGGTTTAATTTCACTGTTATTGGTCCGCGGAGTTATTTCCAACTGCGCGGGTTGGGAAATGACCAAACAGGCGGCATTGGCTCAGGACGACGGACCCGCGCTGTCGGGCTTGGTTCAACACCGCCAAAATGAATCGAACGAATCAGCGGGAAATAAGGCAGTGAATGTATCTGATGCCTCACAGTCCCCGGAGAAAGAGTTGACCGGTCCGGACATGCCCCAAATGGATCCTGCGCAAGACACGCCCGACGCCCCGGTCAAAACCGATGTCGAAGGGCCTGTCAAGGAAAAGACCGCCGTAAAGCCGGTCGAGGATCGAACCCCAGCGGCGGCGGAAACCGAGCCCGCCAAGCCGGCCGTAATTCCCGGCGGTGACAAACCGGCCGCCGAAACGCCGTCCCAGCCCGGACAGCCGGCGGCGGCCGAACCGCCGAAACCGAAACGCGAACTCAGTCCGGCCCTGGCGGCGCTGCGCGATAAGGCGCGCCACACCTTAGGCGCGTATCGGAAGATGCCCTTCAATTCCCAGCAAAATACCCCAGACGAGATTATCGACTATTGTTTGGCCTTGGGATGCGATGCGGAAATTTCCCTGTTCGACGCCGGGGGAGAAAAACGCGCAAACGGCATCATGTGCATGTGCTGGAACTAGCCCTGCGGCGGATTTCAACCGCTTACCATGATCGACGGCCATATTTCCGCCCGGCTGGGATATGGACTGCAATCGCGGCCGTCGCAACTTCTGGCCGCACTGGCCCTGGCACGCGTGCCGGCTGCGTATCCCATGCGCGTGGGCGATACGACGCGCACGGTAGCCGATCTGCTCGAGTCGGAGAAACTCTCCTGCCGCTCGGGCGCGGATATGTCGCTCAAGCTAGTCGGTTTGGCGTATTATGTCGATGCCCCAACGTGGAAGAACGATCTTGATGAAGAGTGGTCTCTGGAAAAGATTATAAAGGAAGAACTCGCGCAGCCGACACTTGCCCCCCGCGGCGCGGGATTGGACCGCTTACTGGGCTTGAGCTACGCGGTATATCGTCGCGAGAAGCGCAAGTTGCCCGTCGAAGGGCAGTACGACCGGGCGAAAAAGTACGTTGATGAGTACCAAAACTTCGCTTTCGGAATACAAAACTCCGACGGCAGTTGGGGATACTTTTTAAGCGGCAGGGGCGCCAATCGCGACGACGACGCGGGATTGCGGTCTTCCGGTTACGTGCTGGAGTGGCTGGCCCTTTCCTTGCCTGAGGATCGGCTGGACAATCCGGGCATGGCGGCGGGAATGTCTTATTTGATCAATGCCCTGAATACCCAGCGTTATCTGAATAATTTGCCCGTGCTTTCCACCCGGGAAATCGCCGGCGCGATGCGCGCCTTGCACGCCTTGGCGATCTACGACGAGCGGCTCTTTAAACCGTCCGATTCCGAGCAACCGGCGGCGGAACAAAAGCCCGCCCCGGCCACGGCCAAGCGGGAACCCAACGCCGGGCAATCGCGGTAGAATTCATTATCTTGTTCCCACGCCGGAAAGTGGGAATAAGTAAACAAGAAATGGTTTTATGCTTTCAAAGCCCATGGGTTGCAACCCATGGGCTTGAGATTCGTTACACCGACCTGTTCAATCCGCGGATGATGTGCTCGATGACGGCGTCTTTTTGCATATCCATGGCCACTTCCATGTTGTGACGCCAGGCGGGCACGCGGCGGCGGTCGAAGATCGTGGCCCCGGTGGTCATCTCGCCCAGGGTTTCCACGTCGCCGGCCATGGGCTTCGTGGTGAATAAATCGGGATGCACGACCGACATCAACGCAACCGAATCGTGGACGTGAATTCCTTCCAGGCCCAATCGTTGGCGATAGCTGCGGAAGGCGGGAGGCAGAATCTTTCGCAAAAAACGGCCCACCTTCGTCGATTCGTCAGGCAATTGATTGAACAGATCGTAGCTTAGTTCAATCTGGTTGGTCACGTCCAGGGGAACGAGAATTTTCGTCGAGGGCGAGCGAAAAACAATCTGGGCGGAAACCGGATCGCAATAAATATTGAATTCGGCGGCGGGAGTTATGTTGCCGGGCATGGTTACGGTGCCGCCCATGATAACGATCTGACCGAC
>JBEKIK010000085.1:0-7105 GCA_050011795.1 Thermoguttaceae bacterium
TATCATCCAGAAGAAAACCGCCGTTTATGGCTGGAATGTAAGCCAGGAACACGGCAACGGCTATCGCGGCTACTCCCGCCGGCACGTTAAGGGGCAGCGCCGAAAAGATGGAGGTTTCCGGCCGGGATTGGAGTGCATTTTTCTGGGAAGATTTCTTGCGCTTGGACATTAACGTGCTGTCGGACGCGAATAACCATTAGGGATCGATCATCTCAGCGCCGGCGGGGAATTTCGGGATTGCGTTGGCTATCGGCGCGGTGGGGCGTTTTGGGGCCGTTGCGCCCGATGTCCATGTCTTCGCCGAAATAGTATTTCCGGGCCTCGGGATTGGCGAGCACTTCGTGCGGATGACCGTGACAAAGCACCTTGCCCGAACGGATCACGTAACTGCGATCGGTGATTTGCAGCGTCTCGCGGACCTGGTGGTCGGTGATCAAAACGGCGATTCCCTCGTCGCGCAATTGGCGGATGATTTTCTGGATGCTGGCGATCGTTACCGGGTCGATGCCCGTGAAAGGCTCGTCGAGCAGAATGATTTTAGGGTTGGAAACCAGTGATCGGGCGATTTCCAGCCTCCGCCGCTCGCCGCCGGAAAGCGATAAGGCTATGGCCTTTCGCAGCCTTTTGATGTCGAACTGTTCCAGCAGTTCGTTGCAGCGGCGATAACGGGTTTTGCGGTCCATGCCCAGCATCTCCATTACGCCCAGCAGGTTTTTTTCCACGGTCAATTTGCGGAACACGCTGGATTCCTGGGCCAGGTATCCCATGCCGCCCTCGCGGGCCCGAAGGTACATAGGCCAATTGGTGATGTCCAGGCCGTTTATTTTCACCGTGCCGGCGTTGGGCGCGATCATGCCGCAGGTCATGCGGAAGCTGGTGGTTTTGCCCGCCCCGTTTGGACCCAACAGGCCCACGATTTCGCCTTGATCGACGCGGAAATCCACGCCGTCGACCACGCGCCGCATGCCGTATATTTTCACCAGTCCTTGGGCTTCGAGCATGAGAGAGTTCAGGGTTCAGGGTTCAGGAATCGGGGTTTGGGTATTGCTGGGGGTGGTCGGTTTACTGACCACTTTTTGAAATCCACATCGCGAAACCGGTTTCATTGTTTAATTAAATTCAACGTTCAGGATTCAACATTTAAAATTCATCCTTCATCCTTCATCCTTTATTTTATAAAGTGCATTCTGGAAAAATTGGGAAAGTATGGGAAGGGGATGTTTACATAAGGGATTCGATGCCAGGAGTGCGGCCAGTAGATAAACAGGGCCTTGCCTTTTAACAATTCGCGGTCGATCTGGGGAGAAGACCAAAGGCGGCTATCCTGGCTTTTTGCGCTATTATCACCCAAGGCGAAGTATTGCTCGTCCTTAATCTGAAACTCGACTTGGCTCATATTGGACTTATCGAAAGCGCTCCACTGCGTCGGGTCGGAAAAAAATTGATCGACTTTCTTCATGGCTAACATGGGCGGCTGTGCAATATAGTCGATAAGCTCGAACTTTCCTTTATTGTTTACAATTAGACGCGGCGATTCTTTATTCGCTGCGATATAATAAATATCGCGTAAAACTTTCAGATGACTCAATTTCATTTTTACACCCTGTGAAGCAAAACCCAAGGGCGATAAGTCCAAAATAGTGGGACTAGTATCGTTCAGATCGCCATATGTAGTCGGCGAGTCGAATTTCACCAGGTTGTCGTTAATCCAGAGCAGCAATTCCCTATCGCAGTTGGAAAAGATCAGATTATATTTTCCCGGTCCGCGAAATTTTGTTTGCGCCGTGGGATGGAACGATTGCATATCGTCCCCGCTTACGGAAAGTGCGGCTTTGCCGGTGGCGGCGTCCAGACGGCATTGAAATTGCCGCCCGCCTTTGACTAGTTCCAACACTACTTGTCCGGTGTTGTTTTCCAGTTCCGCGGTGGCTGAAACGGCCAGATCGCCTACCCAGTGCAAGCCAGATAGGTATAGATTCTGAATTGAATAACCGCGGCGTACATCATCGACATCCGCGACTGTTTGGCCCGTGTCGTAAGCCGTAAAATCGGTAATCAATTGCGGTCTGACCTGAATTTGCGAAGTCGGCCCATACGGCCCGATGCCGTTCCATTGTGCGAAAGAGGGCACAAGATGAAGGTAACGGAGCCAGACTTCACCGGCCGCCGCGCCATCGGTGCTGTAAGTGGCATAATCATCCGAGGTCCACCCACCGGCCGCGCCGCTGGGGGCGGAATCGGATTTCCAGCGGACCGGCCAGCCGAATTTTACGATTGCCGGCATGTAATCATTGTCAAAGACCATCTGAAGCATGGCCAGTAGCTTATCCGGAGGTTTCCTCGCTATATGAAACTCCCCCTGGGCGGCATTTCCTCCGGCGCCGTTTTTATCGTTGCGGATCCAAACGTCGCCGAAACGGATGCGAAGCGTTTCATTCGGTAACCCCACCAGGCGTTTGATGTAATTATCGTGGGCCCCTTCCGGATAGTAAAACACGATCACGTCCCAACGTTTCGGATCGTCGAATTGATAGGAAAATTTGTTGACGATAATGCGATCGCCCGAATACGACGGCTGAGGATTGCGCCCGTCGATTTCCATGGTATAACGGCACATGGGACAGGTACATTTTGCTATTTGATCGTCATACTCTTTTGGTTGGCCTTCCCGAGTCACCTCTTCGCTTGCGCTAACCTGGTAAGGATAACCGCATTTTTCGCATTTCACGTCTTTGTGCCGCCCCATCAGCGTCGGGGCCATCGAGCCGGTGGGAATGACAAAGGCCTCGGCCTCGAAAGTGCGGAATAAAAACGCCAAAACAAAGGCTATCGCCACCGATTCGATAGTCTCGCGGATCGATGCCGCAGTGGGCATGTGGCGGACAAAAAATGGCTTTGCAGGAGCGGGATAAGGCGTTTTGGTTATTGTGACGCGTTTAGTTTTCGACATCAGCTTTCAGTGGACAGGGTTTAAGGGTCAGTGGGCAATTGTCGGCTTACTATAAAGCCGCGACCGGTGGTCGCGATTTTTCTCATTTCCACGCTCCAGCTTGGGAACGAGGGTAATTTGTACGGTTTGTTTTACGGCTGAAAAGCACTTTAAGTTTTATTTTACCGAATATACCCAATCCGGCGTGGATCGGGAACCTGAAATTGCCAATTGCCAATAGTAACTGATTTGGCAGGGAATAAGATCATTAACGGCTTGCCAATTAACAAGTTGTCAATTACTGGGGAAGAAGCGGGCCAGGTTCGGCTATCCTCAGCTATGGAACTATTATCTCCCAGAACAAAATATTCATCCTTACCCAAATGGGTGGATTCCTCCTTAACCCATCGACTACCCCTACCGACTGGGTTGGTATAATATATGTCCCTATAAATCCGCAAGTCCTCCACCACCACTCCTAGTCCAGTTGTCCCTATGGCAAAGGGTTGAGATGTAGATTCGGTCCGTGGAATCGGATCATCCATGGGCAGGCAACATACGGTCCGATCGTTGAGGGCCAATAAGAATTGCCGGTCGATAAGTGAAACAACCACGTCCAAAGCCTTGTTTTCAAGTGCGATCCGATTTTCTTCAGGCGAAATCTCGCGGTCGTTGCGCTTTATCCGGTAGATGCCGGCCTCTGGATCGATTTCAAGTAGATAAACATCCTTCCCGTAATTTGCACGAATGAAAAACTTTCCTTGACCGAATGTTTTCATTAAGCGAAACGAGAGCATAAGATCGTTCATCGCATGGACGTCTTCCTCGCGGCGCGGCAGGCTTTGATTATAAGCCATGATGTCGGTTATGGGGCATTCTTGAACTTCACCCTGGCGGAAAGGTATTCGCCGCCAATGATGATAAACGAGCCAGTCGATAATCCCCTCTCCGGGCACCGCGCCAGCGGTCGGAAGAATGCCGTCGATAGTTCCCTCTCCTTCCGGGAGATTACCGTCAATAGTTCCCTCTCCCTCCGGGAGAGGGCTAGGGTGAGGGTATTTAACAAGACTTTCGCTTGTATTCGGATGCGTGAATCGCCCATGGTCCGAATTCCAAAGGCTTTTTTCATTTTCGCCTTGCCAGCGCGGGTGGAGAATCGGCCCTGTGGGCGTGCGTGCGGGTGAATAATTGGCGTCATAAACCGTCACGGCCATCGAGCGTTGGGGGTCCAGCGTTTTGCGTTGGATTTGTCCGTTGACGTAGACGTCGCCGTTTAGTATTTGTATCGATTCGCCGGGCAGGCCCACCACGCGTTTTATCACGATTTTTCTCGCTTCCCGCGGGTGCCGAAAGGCCACGATTTCCCAACGCCGCGGCCGGCGAAAATGAAATGCCGAACGATCGATCAACACCCTATCTCCGTCCAGATCGGGCAGCAACTCCAGGTTATTATTGGCATACCCGCAATTTGGACATATTGCCCGGGGACTTGCCGGGCGCACGGCTGCGTCGCAAGCAAAAGCAAAACCACAATCGGCGCAGATTACGTCGTGATGCATACCGAGCAAGGCTACGGCCATCGAAGCTCCGGCAACCCGACAAGGCACTACCAGCCCGTCGATAAACCAGGTCTGCGAGAACAGCATAAGCATACATAAACACACTCCCCCCTCTATAATGGTTCGTAACAATGAGCGTGCCGAGGAAGGAACAATGTACATGTTATAGCCGAAAAATATAGTTCAATAACGATTATAAAGTCCTACTCGTGATGGAAATGATGCAAAAAGGCAACATCATTCAGTCGTCTTGTTTCCCGTCCGAAGTAATTATTACCATAGAAGACCAAATAAACGGCGCCATCAGCCCGGAACGGTATCAAAAATTGCACAATATGGCCCACAATAACGCCCTGCAATTCCTAACCGACGAACAGCGTTCCAAATGGTAAATTATATTGGACGAAAGTCCACATAATAAAAGTGTTCCTCCGGTAAAAGACGATAAATAGTACATGAACTTATTATTAAATAGCGTCTTATTACCGTTATGGTTCATGGCCGCCGAGGCGGAGATTCCGCTTAATGAGCGTTATCCCCAGGCGATTGAGGCGTTTCATTGCAATTTCGATGCGTCGTGTGACGCTGATTTCGACGCCTGGCCCGACGGCTGGACCCGGCGGCGCGGGCAAGGTTATCCAAGCTACGTGAAAATCAAAATTCAGCCCGCGCCGGCCGATCCTGCCGCGCATAGCCCCCAGCAGTGTCTGCGGGTCGATCTGGACGGGGGCGGGGCAGCGGTGTTTAGTACCCCAATCGAAGTAGGCGCGGTTTATAGTTACGTGTTGGAAGGTCTGCTACGTACGGATAACCTCGAGCACGATCGCGCATTTTTATCGGTAACGTTTTTAGACGCCGACAAACATCCGCTGGTTACGTTCGAAAGCGAGGAAACGGCCGACAACGGCGCCTGGAAGAAAATCACTTTAGGCCCGATCGCGCCTCCGGGCCGGGAAACGAAGTTGGCCGTCATCGGTTTGCACGTCGAGCCGCGCGGCGCCGAGGATTTGAAAGGATCGGTGGCGTTTGCCGACATCCGGCTCGTCCGTTTGCCCCGATTGGAATTGAAAACAAATCATCCCTACAATTTCTTCCTCGAACCGGCCAAAGTTGAAGTGATTTGCACGGCCTCGGGGTGTGTGGAGAAGAATACTGAAATCACATTCAAACTGTTCGATGCCCTTGGCCGTTGTTTGGCCGATGACACGCGCAAGTTGGGCGAAAAGACCGGCGACGCCGGCGATGATCCGCAAGGCGACGCCGCCGAGACAACCGCCGCAAAGGCTTGTACGATAACTTGGGAACCTCCGATTTCCGGACCGGGGTTTTATCGGGTGCGGGCGGAGTTGCACGGCCGGGGAGCGGCGCTTCAATGCCGCGATTTGACCCTGGCGGCCGTTCAGCCCAGGCAGGCCCCGGCCGGCGGCGAGTTCGGTTGGACCCTGCCCAATGCGGGCCATCCCATCCCGCTTGCACAACTAAGTCCGTTGCTAAGCCAGGCGGGCATTAACTGGGTCAAGTATCCGCTCTGGTTCGCTGAGAAAAACGGCGCCCAAACGTTGAATCAATTCCTGGATTTCGGCGAGCAACTCAATATCCAGGACATCGAATTGGTGGGTTTATTGAACGATCCGCCGGAAGACGTACGCGAGCACTTCGCCGCGCAAGGGCCGCTTTCAGCCCTTGAGATATTCGGCGCCGAAGCGAAAATCTGGCGTCCCTCGCTCGAGACTGTAGTCTCGCAACTATCCGGACTGGTTCGCTGGTGGCAACTGGGCGACGACGTTGATACCAGTCTTTCCAACGATCCGGAATTTGTCGATAAACTTGCGGGAATTAAAAAGGAGTTAGATCGTGCGGCTAAAGATATCAACTTGGGGATAGGCTGGGACTGCCGGAATGTTTTGCCTACAGAAACGGCCGGCAGGAAACTACCCTGGCGGTTTACGGCCCTTTCCAGCCGGCAGCCGCTTTCCCCGCAAGAACTGGCGGCGCAGCTTGATGCCGCCAAGAATTCACCGCAAAAACGTTGGGTGTCGCTAAAGCTGCTGTCAAAAAACCCTCACCCCAACCCTCTCCCGACCGCTGGTGCGGCGCCTGGAGAGGGGACATCCGGGATTGAGTCTAATTCAATCGCTGTCCGGGCCGAAGACCTTGTTAAGCAAATGATTGCCGCGAAAATCCACGGCGCGGACGCCATTTTTTGCCCCGATCCGTTCGATGCCGATTGCGGCTTGATGAATAAAGACGGTACGCCGGGCGATCTGTTTTTGCCCTGGCGAACCACGGCCCTGGAACTGGGCGGGGCAAGGTTTCTAGGTAGTATGCAACTTCCGCACGCCAGCCAAAACCTGATCTTCGCCCGGGCCGACGACGCTGTAATGGTCCTTTGGAACGACAAACCGGCGGAAGAGGTTTTGTACCTCGGCGAAGACGTCAATCAGGTCGATTTATGGGGCCGCGCCCGTACGCCTGAAAAACGCGAAAATGCCCAGGTTATCCGCGTCGATAGCCTGCCTGCCTTTGTCACCGGACTGAGCAAGCCGATTGCCCGCTGGTATATCGATTTCAGTTTTGCCCAAGAGCGTATGCCGAGCATTGCCGGCCGGGCGCAGGC
>JBEKIK010000086.1:0-7064 GCA_050011795.1 Thermoguttaceae bacterium
TCCCCGGCAATTGACCGCGGAACCTTCGGATTGGAGCGCGATGCAACAATACATGGTATATCAAACATATTCACAGCCATTTGAGATAGACATACCATGTCAATTCTTGGGTCCTGTGCGGATACAGGGCGCGTTGAAAATCGCGCCGCATTACCCGGACAGTCCAGGTTCCGATTCTTGGACGCGTTATCTGACGGACCTAAATGGAATGCGTTCCGGCGGATATTCGGACTATCGGCCATTTACCAGCACGGTAAGTTACGTGAGCGGCGCGATAGACGGCAATAACATGAACGCGCTAACGACATATTTGCACACATCGACCTCGACTCTTGCCTTGAACCAGGCAAAAAGCGATTGGGTGCAACCCAGCAGTTTTTCGACATACCAGATCTATCCCGGCGGACCGACTTACACAATTCCAACAGTATCCAATAACCTCCAGTCGGTTACCCTTGGCCCGGACCCAATGACCAATCCGCTGGGCATATTTTATTACAATGGGAGCTTAACGATCAAAAATGACGTCACCATTAAAGGATCGCTGTTTTGTAAAGGCAGCTTGACACTTGGCGACAACACTAGCGGCAACAATATCCATTTCGAACCGGTGGAATTGCCGGGGATGTTTGGGGCAGGCACGTCTGTCCGGCTGCCGGCGATCATTTGCAATAACTTAACCGTGAATTCGACGGTTAGTTCGGGCAGCATCAAGGGATTGATCGCTGTTTTCAACACCTTCACAATAGCAAAGGCCTCGGAATTGCAATCGATCTCCATCACCGGCCGGGTGATAAGCAAAATATTCTACATCAAAGAGCGTACGCCCTGGGACACAACCAATTGGACTTGGCTTTACAGCCTATACTGGACTTATTATCGCTGGACGATCCCGTATTTTCCGGTATACATGACTAGTTCGGGGCGGAATTATCAACCGCTCTTGACTATAAACCCCGATACTACTTCTATTACTTATCATTGGCCCACTCCCAACGCCTCGATTTTAGCGATCAATTCCAGCGACGGGGCACTACGTTGGGAAATAGTTAAATGGACCGAAACCCCTTAATACGAAAGGATATATGTCATGAAACGCCCGTTCAGATGGGGATTGCTGCTGGCCGGCATCGTTCTATGTTGTTGCGTGCTAAGCTTTTATCAGACGACCAGTGCGCAACCCCCCCAGGCCAGGGAGCCTTTTGCCAATCCGGTGGAACAACGGATGGACATGATCAAAGTGCTTACGGAAATCCGCGATCAAATCAAAGAGCAAAACGCCTTGCTGCGCTCCGGCGAGTTGAAAGTGATTGTGGTAACACCGAAAAAGTAAGAAATGAGATGAACCATAGTAAATTCCGCCATGATACCTTGCCGCCGGAATATTACCGGTTTCACGCTGCTCGAACTGCTGATAGTGATTGCAGTGATATGTATTTTGGTAGGCGCCATATTGCCCAACGACAATCCGAACGTCCTCGACGAATTGCGGTCGGCGGCCCAAATCGTAAGTACCGAGTTGGCCTACGGCCGCAGTCTGGCAATGGCAAATAATGATAACTATAAATTCACTTTCGATACCACGCAAAACCGTTTCACGTTGCAGCACAGTGGTTCCAATGCGTCATTAAATCAATTAACAGTCACGCCGTTCAGTTCGCCCAGCGATACGCTGTATCAGCACGTGGTGGACCTGGACGAATTTCCGCACGTGGGGCCAATCGCACAAATCGCGGCCGTTACCGTGTCCGGAACATCGCAGACGGTCAGCGACCTTGAGTTCAATCCCTTGGGGGCCACTACCCGCTCCGCCGGCACAGTGGTCTGGCTTGCCGCCGGCAACGGATCGAATAAACGATACATTACGATCACTGTTGATCCGGTGGTCGGCTTGACTGCAATTGGGAGTTATTCCGTTACCGGACCGTAGTAATTAAAGAAGTATATTTCATCTAAAAATCGGATTACAACATGGTCACGTGGATGACGAGAAAACGATGCGGTCCGATCGGCGTCGATATCGGCAGCAGGTCGATAAAAATGATGCAATTCGACGCTGCTCAAACGCGGGTGTGGGATGCCGCGCGCTGGGACCTGCCGGCCGAGCCGGCGCTGAACCAGGATCGCCACGACGAGCGGATCGTCGAGTCCCTCCTGCGCGCCATGGAAGGCCGCCGTTTCCGCGGCCGGGAAGCGGTATTTTCCCTGGGAGCAAACAACCTTTTCGTGCAAAACATCCGTGTCGCCCAGGCCACGGGCGACGAACTGACGAAGATCGTGCATTTCGAAGCCGCCGGGCGCCTGCCTTACAGCAGAGAGGAGGCTGAAATCCGCTACCTTGACGCCGACACTATCCGCCAGGGCGATTCGATCCGCAGGGAAGTGATTCTGATGGCGTGCCATCAACCAATGGTGGAAAGAATAGTGAGCGTGGCCGAACGCGCCGGTCTACAACCCGTGGCCATCGATCCCGAACCGCTGGCCATATTGCGATCCTATTCCCGGCAACTGCGCCGCGATGAAGATCAACAACGGCGAATCATGTTTGTCAATATAGGCGCATCGAACACATTGGTGGTGATTGCTTGCGGCATGGAGGCCGTTTTCATCAAATACCTCGACATCGGCGGCCGTCTGCTTGACGAAGCCGTGTCGAAGCATTTGAAGTTATCCCCCGCCGACGCGGCATCCTTGCGCAGCCGCAACAGCGAGCGGATCGCGGAACAACGCGACCCGGAAGTCGGCCGCAGCATTACCGAATCGATCAGGCCCGTATTAGACCGCCTGGCGCATGAACTTTCTCTTTGCATACGTTACTACAGCGTGACCTTCCGCAGCGAATCGCTCGAGCAGTGCCTTATCGGAGGCGGTGAAGCCGACGAGGCTCTTGCCCAATGGCTTGGCGCCCGCCTGGAACTGCCTTGCGAACTGGGCAATCCCCTGCGGATCTTCGAAAAATCTCCGTCCCAAGAGCGCCTTGCTCAATGGGACGTGGCCGCCGGTTTGGCTTTGCGAGATTCCCACTATCATTAAATATCCCGCGCGGAACATAAAACATGATTGACATCGATTTCTTGCCGGTCCAGTATCACCAAAAAAACGCCTATCGCCAGGCGAAACCTTGGCAGATAATCGTGGTGACGTCGTTTTTGGGATTAGTCGCACTTCTGACAATCAGTCAAAAAGTTCATCTCCGGTTCGTGGAAAGAGAATTGGACGAACTCGCCCCCACCTATGAAACGGCCTTGGCCCAAGAACAACGACTCTCCGACGTGCAAAATCAACTGAAGCGGATGGAAAGCGAAGCCGAGTTGATCACCTATTTGCATCACCCGTGGCCGCGTAGTCAGTTGCTCTCGGCTTTATTGTCCAGGCTGCCCGAAGAAATTTCGCTCGAACAACTGCAAATAACTCGCGAGGCGGACAATTCAGCCCCGGCATCGGATCGCCGTCCCCCAATACCCTTGGGGAACTCCGGCGATCAACAAAAAACATTATCTCCTGCCGAGCGCGACCTTCAAATCCTGCAAAACCAGTCCGACGACAAACAAACCGTCGTTATTCTTATCGGCTCCACCACCGATAGCGCCGCGGTCCACCGTTTTTTAAATGAGATACTCTCGAACCCATTGTTCTCCAAGGCGGAATTAGGTTCCGTTACCAGCGTAAACGAATCTTCCAGAACGACAATTCAATTTCAAGCCAAGCTTGTCGTTAAACCTGGATACGGTCAACCAGGCGGACCCGCCGACGATCAAAAAACATCTCGCCTTCAAAGCAGTACAGGTAATGATTATGCAAACGACTGAGAGCAAATTCCATCGCGGCAGTTGGCTGGTGACCATACCGCTGGTTGCCATAGCCGTAATTCACATAATGTTTGTTTTTTTCCCGGGCCGAAAAGTAATAGCCCAGTTGCGCAAGGAAATAGAATCCAAGCAGCTATACATCGGCAATGCCAACAACGTCTCCGCCACGTTGGCCGCCGCCCAACAAGAACTCCTCAAAGTGAAATCATATATCGAAAAATGGCGGCGCTCGGTCTTTTTAGTTCATCGCCCTCCGGTGCTATACGGCAAGATCACTAACATGAGCAAACAATCGGGAACGACCACCACACGATTTGAACCGCAACCGATCGTTGAACTTGGCCTGATCCGACAAATTCCCATCCACATGGCTTGTACTGGAACTTTTGCCCAAATCCATGAATTTATTCGTTCTTTAGAGAGTCTGCCCCAGACAATCTGGCTGGATTCAGTAAAATATCAGAAGTCTGGGCAAAATGGGGAATATATATTGTGCGAAATAAACTTAGTCGTCTTTTCCGATAATCTAAAAAATTCCGATTACGCCGACATTAGCAAATAACCGATATACGGAGGAGCATGACCATTGGGCGCATTGCACCCAGGTCCGCTGATAAAACAGTGAATATACAAGATTTGAGCAAACAATTTAAGCATGAAATAGCCCTTCATCCCAAGAAGGCCGTTGTTTTAGGGATGTTGATAGTCTTGGGACTATATTTTTGGGTCCCGCTTTTTTGGGGATGGGCAAATAAATCCAAAGAATCACCGGCCGGAACTCAAGCCGTGGTGATCGCATCATCAGGACAGACAAATTCCGCCAATAACTTAACCGCCAACAAGGAGAACAAACCTCCACGATATTCCTGGAAAGAAGTGTTGAAGCAGATGAGCAACGACCCGCGGACTCGCCCTGCCGAACTACTAACTATCGCCCGAAATCCGTTCCAGGGACCGAAGGAAGTGATTGACAAAGCCGTATTGGAGGAGCAGGCCAAGGCCAAAGCGCCGCCCGCCACGCCGGCAAGCCTGGGCATGGCCCTGACAAGCACCCTAATCGGGCCAAAAGGCGGAATAGCCAGGATCGGCGGCAGAACATACAACCAGGGACAGACGATCGAAACGGAAAAAGAAGGACGCAATTACAAATTCGTGCTTACCGAAATTCACGATCGCCGGGTGGTTTTAGAAATGGAAGGAGAACGTTTCGAATTAAGTATCCCAAAACCGGGCACATCCAGCCACATGGTGTTGGGAACCGTTGAAAAATAAAAACGGGGCGCTAATAAGAAGATAATTTGTTTGAGGGCGGTATTGGCCGTTAAGTAAGTGTCGTACCGCGCTGAAGACTTTTCATTTTGAAGTATTGCTTTTCTTTTGGCGTCACGGAAGACACATGAAAACCATCCGTCGATTCGGCTTACCCATTATTTGTGCCGCCGTCGGCATTGGATGGGCAGTCATTGTGGGGATTTACTCAACTCCCACGAATGATCCGGTAAAATCATCCGATTATAAATCATCGGCAACGGAACCCCCACCCGCCCGTATTGCGGAAGAAGCTGAAAAACCGAAACACGCGATTCCCGACCAGCCGCCATCTATTCCGGACACGGTGGTAACGCTTCCGCCGCCCTCGGAGCCCACAGGTCCGGTCATAGTTCAACCGTATCCACCCAGTGCGCAAGAGTTCACGCCGCCCCCGCCGCCGGAGCCGGAAGGGACCGCACCAAGCAGGTCGGCCCTGCCCGGCGTCATGAAATTCTTGCAGGAACGTTTGTCGGCCCCCGCCCGGGCGAGAGACAAAACAGCGTCCCAGCCCGCCCCAAGCCAAACGTCTCAATCCCCAGTCAAGTCGTCGATCAAGGGCGAGGGCGACGGCAAACTGCGAATCCACATTTACGATGAAGACATCCACAAAGTGTTGGATCTGCTCAGCGAGCAAGGCAATTTGAACATTTTGGCGAGCAAGAATGTCGAGGGCAAAGTTTCCGCCACGCTCAACGGCGTTGATCTGGACGGCGCATTGGACGCGATTCTCAAATCCACGGGTTACGTCGCCAAACGAGATGGAAATTACGTCTTCATCGGCACACCCGACGATTTCAACAATTTGGAGCAGACGATGGATAAAATCTGCACGCGAGTTTATCAGCCTAATTACATCACGGCCGCGGAACTGAAAACGCTGATCACGCCGCTTTTGTCCGAAAAGGTGGGCGTCATCAGCATTTCAACTCCATCCGAGGCGGGCATCGCCGCCAACGACTCCAACGCGGGCGGCAACCAGTTCGCCGGCAACGAAGTGGTCGTGGTCCGCGATTATGAAGCCGTACTCGCACAGGTCGATCAAATGGTGGAAGAAGTCGACGTGCGCCCGTTGCAGGTTTCCATCGAGGCCATGATTCTCAGCGTGCATCTGAAGGACACCGATAAATTCGGCGCCAACTTTCAATTTCTCCGCGACAATCCGAACGTCAAATTCGGCTTGGGAACTCCGTACGACGCGCTGGCCAATTTAACATTCGATGAAGGCGGCTTGAAATTCGGTTTCCTCGACACCAGCCTGGGCGCGTTCATCAACGCCTTGGAAACCGTGGGGGACACGAACGTTATCGCCAATCCGCGCGTGATGGTGCTGAACAAACATCGGGCCGACATTCAAATAGGTGAACAAAAGGGGTATCTCAGTTCCACCGTTACCGAAACCAGCACCACTTACGCCGTGCAGTTCCTGGACCTTGGCGCCCAATTGCGCTTGCGGCCGTTCGTATCCAGCGACGGCCTGATACGCATGGAAATCCATCCCGAATTGTCCGACGGCGACGTGGTGACCCAAAACGGCGTCACGCTTCCCAACAAGACCATTACCCAAGTTACCAGCAACGTGATGGTCCGCGACGGTTGCACGGTAATTATCGGCGGATTGATGCGCGACCAGTTGGTAACCAACACCACGCAAGTTCCGTTTTTTGGCAGTTTGCCGGTAATCGGCATAGCTTTTCGCAACACCGAGGAAACCATCGAGCGCTACGAGGTGCTGGTGTTGATCACGCCGAGAATCGTGTACGAGCCCGGCACGTGCCAGGAAGGTGAAAAAGCGGCCTGCGAATACTATCGCCGCCACAGCACTTATGCCGATAAAATGAGCCCCTTCGGCAAACGCTCCATTGCCCGGCGTTACTTCCGGCTGGCCCAAGCCGCCTGGGCCGACGGCGATCAGAAAAAGGCCTTGCGATTCGCCGAAATGGCGGT
>JBEKIK010000087.1:0-7046 GCA_050011795.1 Thermoguttaceae bacterium
TGACAGAAGTGCAATTTCAAGTGCAAAAGCGTCGATTTCACAACCATGTAATCGTTTACGTAAATAACTTCGCTGCTTTTGGACATTGTTAAAATCTTCGGTTAATAATTCCCTTAATAGACGCATAGTAGCAATCAAAAACGCTGCGTGCCCGCATGCCGGCTCAAATACATTCCTATTCTCTTCTGGTATTTCTCGAATCCAGGGATCTAGTTTTCCAAGAATATAGTCTACAAGATAAGACGGCGTGCTGTGGGTCCCCAAGGCGGAACGTGTTTCGTTCGAAATGAGAGTGTTCTCATAAACATACGCCAGAGATTCCGTGGTTGTGAGTCCTAGGTCACTGAATTGTTTTATTGTAGATGCTGAATTAATCAGAGCGTTACGTTGACGGTTATTCCGAATTTCAATCTGAATTTTTGTGCCATAGTGGGTTGCTACATGAGCAAATACTTCATCCACAGCTAAAAGGTCAATATTGCTAAATGATGGCACCTTTTTGTCGCGCAGGATTTTGGCGGCCAGCAACCAGAAGACGGATTTTAGCAACCAATCGCTTTTATCGTTTGTTAGGGTATGCCATCCCAACTGCGTCTTTAATGCGGAGACAGTCCGTGCAATCAGATTGCCTAATGATTCACCAATCTGACATTCAACAAGAGGCATCAACCCTACGTCAACAAAAGACAGTTGGTATTGCCGGTCAAACCGGCCCCATGTTTTTGCCCGATATACAGCCTCTGGAGAGAAATCTTTTTTATGATGCTGAAAAAAGCCGGGAACATCATCGCTTGATATCACTTTAATACATTCTGGATTTTGCCTCCCTTGCTTCCACCATTGCAGTTCCCTTTTGAAACATGTAAAGACAATAGGTGCACCCAACTCGCGACAACGTGTCACAAGAGCACACGGATCTGACAGAACATTTATTGCTACTATGCAAGCCGACCTTGCATCTGCCGGGCTATTAGCGAAACCAATTAGTGGGACACTCTCACCAGAACTGAAGTGATAATCGGTGCGCAATAAATTATCTAAATATCCACATCCTTTCAGATGGATTTGAAGATCAGATGCATTTAAATCCTGGTTCACGATGGTGGATCCACCCCCATTTTATGGTGGTATGTTTCTCTTTAACCGTGTTACCAATAAGAAAAAGGACGTTTGATTAACCCCAATCTACTTCTTTTAACAATTGTATAGTAAAGGGATAATCTCTGCGATGCCAGTATATTGTTATGGATCGTTCGGATGCCGCCGGCAGTTCAGCAGTATATCGTCGGATTCGTGAAACAGGCCAATGTAAGATTTTCAAGTATTTTTGCTCAATGTCTACCGCTCACGGACCACTAATTCCCAATCCCCAGCAGTTCATCGACGGCTTTGCCGATATCGGGTTTTGCCATCAGGGTTTCGCCCACTAGCATGGCGTGCAGGCCGGCCGCTTGGAGTTGTTCCACGTCGCGGCGGGTGCGGATTCCGCTTTCGCCCACCACGATGCGTCCGGCGGGCACTTGCTTTCTGAGGCGGATTGAGTGGCCCAGGTCGGCGTGAAAGGTCCGCAGGTCGCGATTGTTGATGCCCAGCAGTTGCGCGCCGGCGTCGAGCACGCGGCGGAGATTTTCCGGCTGGTAGATTTCCACCAGGGGCGTCATGCCCAGTTCCACGATTGCATTGTGCAATTCGCGCAGGGTGTGATCGTCAAGACATTCGGCGATCAAGAGCACTGCGTCGGCGCCTGCCGCCCGGGATTGCCACACCTGGTAGCGGTCGATAATAAAATCCTTGCGCAACACGGGCAGATCGACGGCGGCGCGAACTTGTTTAAGATCATCCAGGCTGCCTTGAAAATACGGCCCGTCGGTAAGCACGCTGATGCACGATGCCCCGTGTTGGCGGTAGATTTGTGCGATACTTACAGGATCGAAATCGGCGCGGATGATTCCGGCCGACGGGCTGGCCTTTTTCACCTCGGCGATCAGGCGGATCGGGGGGCCTAGTGAAAGCGGGCCGAGGAAATCGCGCGGCGACGGGGCAAGGGCCGAATACTCGCGGAGTTTTTCCACGGGCATTTCGGCCTTGGCCAGTTCGACCTCCTCCTGTTTGGATGCGACTATGTCGTCGAGGATAGTGGACATTAGTGTTTAAAATGTCTTCGGCCGGTGAAGACCATGGGTATGCCTTTGTTATTGCAGGCGGCGATTACTTCGTCGTCTTTTTTGGAACCGCCGGGCTGGATTACGGCGCTTACTCCGGCGGCGGCGGCGGCCTCGATGGAGTCGGGGAATGGGAAAAAGGCGTCGGAGCCCAGGACCGAGCCGGTTGACCGGTCGCCGGCCTTTTGGATGGCGATATTAGTCGAATCGACGCGGCTCATCTGGCCCGCCCCAGCACCGAGCAACATACAATCCTTGCAAAGCACGATGGCGTTGGATTTTACGTGCCTGACGATTTCCCAAGCGAAGCGCAGATCGGCCATTTGTGCCGCGGAGGGCTTTGCTTGTGTAACAACCTGCCATAAATCTTCGGGATCCGTCAGGACGTCGGCCTCTTGCATGAGTACGCCGCCTTCGAGGCAGCGATAGGTCCAGTGTGGCCGCGACGGGTCCAACCGGCCTACTTTCAACAATCGCACGCTGGCTTTCCATTTGGGCTTGGTGGTTAGGATTTCCAATGCCTGGGCGTCGTAATCCGGAGCGACAATGGCCTCGATGAACAAACCCGGGGCGGCGAGCACATCGGCCGAGGCGGCGTCGACCTCGCGGTTAAGCCCCAGCACCGAGCCGAATGCGCTTAGCGGATCGCCTTCCATTGCCCGTTGCAGGGCCGCGGCCAGGTTGTCGGCCACGGCTGCGCCGCAGGGGTTGTTGTGCTTGATGACCACGGCCGCCGGCCTGGAAAAACTACGCAGGATTCCCAATGCGCTATCGAGGTCGAGAAGATTATTGTAGGAAAGTTCCTTTCCGTTGAGTTGCTTGGCAGTGACGACGTTTGCATCGGTGCAATCGGGCTGGGCGTAAACGGCGGCCTGCTGGTGCGGATTTTCGCCGTAGCGCAGCACCCCTTTGCGGGTGAGATTCATGCGGATAACGTCGGGAAAAACTCCCCCGGCCGCATCGCCGGCGAAAAAGTTGGCGATGGCCCTGTCGTAATTGGCCGTATGGGCGAAGGCCTCGGCGGCCAAACGGCGGCGGAGTTCCGGCGTGGTGCATCCGCTCTGGGTGATCTCCTCGAGGATCTCCGAATACTGAGCGGTGTTGGTGGCCACGGTGGTAAAGGCGTGGTTTTTCGCGGCCGCGCGGACCATGGTCGGGCCGCCGATGTCGATCTGCTCGATGGCTTCCTCGGCCGTTACTCCCTTGCGGGCCGCGGTGGTCTCGAAGGGATACAAATTGACCACGACCAGCTCGAAAGTGAGGATGCCGTGTTCGGCCAGTGCCCGCATGTCTTGGGGATTGTCGTGCCGGCAGAGGATGCCGCCGTGGACCTTGGGATGGAGAGTTTTCAGCCGGCCGTCCATCATTTCCGGAAAGCCGGTGTATTCGGCAATGTCGCGGACCGGAATGCCTTCGGTTTCCAGATGTTTACGGGTGCCGCCGGTGCTGAAGATTTCCACCCCCAGGGCGGTCAATCCCCGGGCGAAACCGGCCAGTCCGAATTTGTCGCTTACGCTGATTAAGGCACGTTTAATTTTCGGCGATTCCATCCAGGCACCTTCTCATTCAAAAAGCCGCGGCCGTCGGCCGCGCATTGGTCCGCGGCAGTCGGCCGTGCATTGGTGCGCGATCAACGGTCGCGGCTTTTTGGATTTCACATAATTCAACATCCTTATTTACGGGTTTTGAGGGGAGGCGTCAAGGAGTGGGATGAGAAAAATCGCCGGTAATAAACAAAAAAAGCCCGCGGGTGGATAACCGCGGGCGTGCAAAAGGTCGGTTTTTCGGCGGATGAAATAATTATTCCGCGAAGGGGTCTTTATCCGTCTTGCTTTTATTAGTGTCTTTGGGGGCGGGTTTTTCCGTCTCATCGCCGGCTTTGATCTTTTCCGCGGCAGTTTCTTTCTTAGGAGCCGGTTTTTCTTCGCTAGTTTTTTCGGGGGTCTTTTGAGCGGCGCTTGGTTTTGCCGCCTCTTCGGCCGCCCGCCTGCGCGTTTCGCCGTGCGAGACGGGCTTTGTCAAGCCGATCTCGTGCAGACATTGAATCAGGCCTTTCGAGTCGGCCAGATAGATGCGATCGGTGTCGTCGTTAAGCATTTTAACGCTTAGCGGCGCAGTGGGCAGGACATCAAGTTGGACGCCGGTGGCGGCGTCGAGGATTCGAGTTGATCCTAGTTTGTCCGCGCAGTACGCGCGGTTTTTGCTGGCCGCGATAAACTGGACAATACCTGGAGCGTACCAGATTTGTTTGCCGGTTTTCACATCGATGCAGTACAGTCCGCCAAGCGAGGCCACGGCGTATACCCGCTCATCGATAACCACCGCCGGTTGAGCGAGCGGTTCGCCCGCCGAAAATCGCCACAGCGAATCGCCGGTTTTTTCCAGGATGGCATAAACATATCCGTCGCCGGAAGCAGCCAGAATAAGGCCGGAATCGCCGGAGATTTCCGGATCCGGAGGCAGATAGGTGGGTTCGGCGATAATAGGAGCGGTTGTTTCCAGGCGACACTTTACTTCGATGTGGGAATCCGCGTTGCGATCGACGCGCCCGATGTACAGGCAGCCTTCATCCGTGGGCCAGACGACGTATTCTTCAAATTCGGTTTCGCGCGTGACCAAGGGCTGCACCAATGTCTGGCCTTTTGACTGGCAGGATATGGGTTTGACTTTTTTTTGCGCAAGACGGATATCCCGGTGATCTTCGGTTTTTTCCTTGGTCGATTCTTCGGATAAGAGGCGGGTTTCCGTATCTAGTGTTTTCAACGCCTCGGCAAGGTGTTCCATGCGGTAAGCCAACAACAGACCCTTTACCGTTGGCACGTATACCCGCTGGTCGCTGACGGCCGGACCTGCCCCGGGCGATCCGTCAATATCCGTTTCCAAAAGGACGTTGCCGTTTAGGCGATTGACCACGTACAGACGAGAGCCGTTGACAATGGCCAGTACGCTACGGCCGATCCCGGGCGTCATGCTGGGATGCTCGGGCCGTCCGATTTGTTTTGCCCAAAGCGTGGCGCCCGTTTCGGCGTCGATGGCATGGACCATGGCCCTGTCGGTCTGGGCGTAAAGAATTCCTTCGTACAACACCAGGTGCTTCAAGCGCGAGCGGCCGGGGTCCATTTCCACTTGCGTGAACCAGGCTCGGGTCAAACCGTGCCGAGCGGCAAGGCCCTGGGGAATGATTTTGTCGACGTCCGATTGGGCCCATAACGCGCAAGGCTGCCAAGCGGCCAAAAGGGCAATCAGATAAAGCGAACGTCGTATCATGATGGATGATCCCCTTACAATCACACTACGTTTTCAATTTTCAACCGATGTTCAGCCCGGCACTCCTGCCGGGAGAATTATTTCACGACTCGCGGCACAAGTGCCGCGGCTAAACGGAACAATATCAATATTCACGTTCAGACAACACGTTTTATAATAATATACTCCGCCCCATTATGCACGCGAAAAACCCGAAACGGGTGCCCCATTGGGGCCAAAATGGTTCAACACCGGCAGTGAAATCCGAAAAAATATCAACATGGCGGATTATGATTTTGCCCATGTCGGGTGATAAGGATAATAGATATACCCAGCTGTTGGGTGGTATCATATTTTGTGATCTTATCTCTATTTTCCCATTGCCGATTTCTGATCTCCGATTGTTCGCTTCAATTTAGGTTGTGATAGTGGGCCGACTCGCGTTTTTTCGCCCGCTGGACCGATCGGCTCCTTTGCCTTACCATAAGGAACATGGAATGGAACGCTTTGGGAACCGGCGCATTGCAGCTTGTTGAAGAAATCCTGGGTTATTTGAATTTCTCATCCGGCGCGCCGGACCCGACATTTCTCAAAAACCTCAACGACCTATTCGGCCGCATTGATGCACACAACGACGGCGGCGAGCCGACGTGGCGGCGACTGGGCAACGCACTTCGCGATGCTTTACCAAGTATTTCCGGCACTGCGGAGGCTTTCCGCAGCGTGGAACAGGCCGAGGCGGCGGTGGGGTTGGTTTTCGTTCACGCCCTGCCGGGTTATCGCCTGCATCATCGCGATCTATTGTTCCACCAAAAAGACGAACAACTATTTTTGCCGTTTTTCATCGGCCGGACGTGCGAGGAGGTATTGCGGCAAGGCCCGCCTTGGAACGAAATCGACCGCATAGTCCGCGACGCGATGGCCGGGCTGAACGACTATATCGGGTATCGGCCCGTGGCCGTGCTGCAGAGCGCTCAAAAAATCCAGCCCTATGCGCAGGAGTGGATTCGGCCGATTCCTTTGTATATTCGCGGGGCCGGGGTGAGCGCCGGGCCGTATCGCGAGTTGGTGGAAGCGGCGCTGGCGATCCTGGGTGAAACCGACGCGGCCATCCTGTTCGATGCCATGTTTCCCCTGGAGCAGCTCGACGAGTTGGCCGTCGATCCCCGGGCGTACGATTTCGATCATCCGGTGAACAAGCGGCCGAATTATCTTTTCGGCCAATGGGACATGAACCAGCTTGACGGGGCCGGGCGATGCCGCCGCTTCGTGGTGCAGCAGGCGGCGTTGGAGGCGATGATGGACCGCCTGAAAAACCAGGGCAAAATAGGCGGTAAAGAGGTCCTTTTCGAGGAAGCGGCGGTTTTGGCCGGCACGATGTTGATGGGTTCGGGCATCAGCGGCAGCCGGCCCAATGCCCACGAATCTACGGTCAGTCTGGCCACGCTGGTGCAGAAGATAGCCGATTATCGCGACGCTTTTTATCATCGGCTTCTTGCCCGGCTGGACGGGGACCATGCCCAGCGGCTTAATCGCGAAGCGGCCGAGCTTAAGCAGCCCTTGGGCGGGGCAAGACAGCACTTCAATCATTATTTGGCCCAGCGCCGCGCCGAACAATTGCAACACGTGCACCTGGCC
>JBEKIK010000088.1:0-7004 GCA_050011795.1 Thermoguttaceae bacterium
CCGGGTTGTGGGCCGCCGAAAAGTTCCGTATAAGCCAATTCCGAGCGGCGGCGACTCGCGGATGGTCTTCCCTCAGGCCGCAGCGGAGTAAGGTCCGAAGGCCGTCGGCTGTCATCGTGCCGTAGGAGCGGAACCGAGCTTGGCCGAAACGGTCGACGCCGGCCGGGCCGGCCTTGTTCTGAGCGGCATCGCCCGGGATAAAGAAGAATCCGCCGTCGTCATATTCGGGGTCGGCGCCCGCGGGATCGTCGCTGAAGTTCTGGCACCGCTTAACGAACAATAGCGCCTGCGCGTATGCCGGATCGTCGGCCGGCGTCTTGGCCGAACGCAGCGCGGCCACGGCAAAGACCGTGGCCGCCAGATTCGATTCGTGCAGGAGTTCCTTGGGCTTTCCCGGTGCGGGTTTGCGGGGCGCGTCGAGTGAGAAGCCCCAGCCGCCGTACTCCGGATCCGATGGCGCCCAGCCCAGCGATTCGTTGAGCTGCCGGGCGCGTAGATAGGCCAACCACGCCTGCTGGGCGCTGACGTAGCGCGGGCTGCGCTGGACGAGCACCAGCACCCGGCTGGCTGAAGCCGCCGTATACACCGGGAAAAGGAGTTCGCGCGGGCCCACCTTGAGTTTTCCATCGTCGCCGGCGAATCCGGCCAGGTACTCGGCGCCCTTGCGAAGCGCGGCTTGCCCCTCCTCCCCAGACTGCGGCAAGAACAACAACGCACTCATTACCAGCGGCGTGAGCGAAGGGCCGTCGCGAAGCGCGCCGTAGGTTTCCGATCTCCAAGCCCCGTCGGCCGATTGCTTGGATAGAAGAAATCGCGCGGCCTTGTCCAAGGCGGCGTCAAGGCGGCGTGTCAGGTCTGTGCCGTCGCGATCTTCGGCCTTTGTCGCCGAGGCGATCAGGACGAGAAACAAGACCAATACGGCCCATTGAAATCGCATGATAGTTATTATAATGGATGGTTATCAGTTTTCAGTAATCAGTTTTCAGTTAAGATTTCATTGCCGTTTCATCTTTTCGGAGACCGGCTCGGGCGAGCGATCGACCATCAGCACCAGCAAGGCCGCCGAAGTGCAGAAGGACCGGCCGGTTATGCAATGGTGGCCCGACCAACTGCCGTCATTGTTTTGCACGCGGTCGAGATTCTCGGAAATCGACTTGTCCCACGACTTCCAAACGTCGCCGCCCTTTACGACCAGGCTCTCGCCGATGTTCATATAACTCAAGAACTCCTCGCCGCCGTTGGAGCCGAACCCGGCGATGAACTGCTTGTCGTCGAGCTTGGCGATGACCGCCGTTTGGGCCTCGGCCAGGTCCTTTTCCGCCGCCTTGTACCGATCGAGCGTTACTAGGGCCTCCGCTTGGACTGCGGCGGGCGTGGAAGAGTCGGCAAGTTGCCGTTCGAGCGCCGGTTTTTGTTGCTGGTCGGTTTTCACCGACTCGGCCACCGCACCCAGGTTCGCTCCGGCGGTATAAAGCTGCACGCCGGCCGCTCCTTCTTCGTTGAACTTGCCCGATGACTTGTCGAAACTTTTGCGGGCTTGATCTTCGGCCCGGGCGCGGACCTTCTCGTCCACCGCCGCGCCGTATTGGGCGGCCCGGTTCAGGCCCTTTACGGCTATGCCCTGCTGGAGCGTGGTTGCCCAGCCTTGACCGCCCCAAGTGCCGTCTTGACGCTGATTTTTCTGGATCTTGGCCAGCACCTTATCCAACGCCGCCGCCACCCGCTTGTTGCCCTGTTCGTCGGGCATCCGGTCCTTGACCTCGGGCAGCAGCATTGCGGCCATGAAGGTATCGATGTACGGGCCGAGTTTGATTTGCACCCGGGCGCCGCGCACGGGCGTAATGTATAGCGAATCCACGTCCGACTCCTCGATCTCGCCGCATAGGAATTTGACGGCCCCCAGCACGTTCTTCGCATACTCGCCCTTGGACGGCGTGTTATCCGCGCGAATCAAGGCCAAGGCAGCCGCGCAGGTGTCGGCCACGATCGGGATGTCCTTCAATTGCGCGCCGCCGCCCATTTCGGCCGATTCCTCGCCCTGGCCCCAGGCCCCGTTTTTCAGTTGCTTATCGGCCAGCCATTTTAACCCCCGCTTGACGTTTTCGGACAGCGGTTTTGGATTGACCGCCGGGACCCATTTCACCTCGGGCTTATCGGCCGGAGATTTTTCCTTTTCCGGCGGTTTATCTTGCGCCATGGCGCACCAGGCCGCCGCAAGACCGACAAGGATCACAATCAGAGAACCGGGAACAACCTTCTTGAACATGACTTCCTCCTTTTCTGTTTCAGATTTCTATTTCAGGACAATTTGCCATTCACTTCGGATGATTCGCCATTCCTGGTTCCCACGCAGAGCGTGGGAACCAGGGTTTTTGTGAGGAAATACCCGATCTTGTTGCTGAAGACTCTTTACTTCGGATAAAACATTTCCCTCATGGGCAATTGGACGCCGTCCGGGCCGGAAAAGTTCCATTTCGCGTTCTTTCATGCCTTGCGCCTTTCACGCCTTGCCCTACAGCCGTTATGATAACACCGCACAAGGCGTTATTGTGTAACGCCTTAGTAACATGTGTGAGAATGCCCGGGAATTCAAACGCCGTTTTTACCGGGTTTTTTTCATCCGTTTAGTTTTGGTTAAAGAATGATAATATTTTGCCCAGAATGGGCTTATAGACAGTGGCGCAATGCGGGCCTACTTTTTCTCTGTTAACTCTTGGTAAATAATCTCCACCAGGCTCGGCCACCGAGGGCCGCCGGGCCTGGCCGGCTGATCGGCGCCGGCAAACGCTTCTTTCACTTCCGCGAGCGTTTTTCCTTCCTGCACAAGGGCTTTGACTTTGGCCTGCTTCTTTTCGATCTGGGCGATCAATGCCTCGATGGCCTTTTTATCCACTCCGTCAGCGTGCCCGCTAAGGAAAACGTCGGCGTCCAGTTGGACGAGCGCATTCAGCACGGACACCAGGCCGAAGGAGGAACCGTGTTTGTTCCTGTGAATCAGGGGGTCACGGCCGATAAAAACAAGGTCGCCGACAATGGCGGCCTTTTCCGAAGGGATGTAGATCACGATGTCGCCGTTGGTGTGTGCCGGACCGTAATAGAGCAATTGTATTTCCGTATCGCCTACAAACAGGGTTAAATCCTTGGAAAAGGTTACATTGGGAAGCGGTAGTTTCGTAGTCGCGGCTGCATTGGCCTGGGCAATGTCTTGCCGAGCGTTGGCATGGGAGATAATCGTCAGGTGCGGCGGAAACCCGGCAAGCCCGTTGACATGGTCGCCATCGCTGTGCGTCAGGACTACGCGGCGCACCGGTTTATCCGTGATCTTCTTGATTTCCGCCAACATTTGAGCGGCTGCTTCCGCGCTGATCTTGGCGTCGATCACAAGGACTTCGTCCTGTCCGACGTAAAAGAACGCGTTGCCGACCCCGCCGCTAACCTGATAAAGGTCGCCTCGCACGTGCTTTGCCGCAACCGGTTCGGACGCCGGGCGACTGCCGGAAAGTTGGTTCGGCTGTTGTGCCCTAAGCGACGACAAAGCAAGCGAGCTGATGCACACGGCAAGCACAAGAATCCTTTTGCTGAACATGGAAGTCTCCTTCAATGTAATGGGTGAAGATATAGTTTTCTTGGTGGTTAAAGAAACACCGGCCTCCGTCTATTTTTTAAGCATGAAGTACGGAAAAAAGTGACAAATAGCGCAAGTTGTTATAATTGTTCAATTTGAAATATGAAATTTGCAATTAACAATTTGCAATTGAAAACATGCATGCAAAACACACTCAAGCATCAATACAAATACTCGTATCACTTTAGCCGTTTGCAGCGAACTTCGTGGAACAGTTATTATTTATCACGAAAACACGAAAGAACGATAACACGAAAAAGAATCGGTTATTTACATTTCGCGTTTTCGCTGTTTTGCACTTTCGTGATGAAAATGGATTATGTTTCAATTGTTTTATACAGCAATCCGCTAAATAATAATAGATACTCTAATTATACAAAACCATCATAAAAGCAACAACAAAGCCGTCTTGTGCCACAAGCCCTTCACTGCCCACCAGCACTGGGCAACGGACGAGAGTTTTGGAAATCGAGTGATGCCATATTGACACGTTTATGGCTTAAGACGGATGCCTATGCAGTGCCCACCCATGTCCGCGCCGACTCCGTGCCGAGTGTCGATACAACGAATTGTCCAATCGGGCCGGTTTGTCAATTCAAACGAGTTTCAAAATCTTATCATCACGCCTAGCCAATCGGGTTTGTTGATAGGCAAGCTGTGCCAAAATACGGCAGGGGCCGTTGATAATTTGTTCTCTTGGCCGAATAGAATGAGAAGTTTCTGATTGCTCCCAGAAACATGAAAAGCCCCCCGCGCATCAAAAATCTGCCCGGCGGGTCAGGAACCAGACGGGAGGAAGGATTTAAAGCATATCCGGCTTAGTAAATTACCTGCCGGCTGTCGACACGAACGGCACAGTAACTTCGAATGTCCGTTGGGGACGAGTTTTTCGATGACAAACCAGACTGTCCACTGGGTTGCCGATTAAATATCTAAGTTCTCGCATGGCAATTAATTAAGGCGTTTTCTTTTGCCCGCGACCAGTGATTTTTGGATATCAAATTTGACCGGAGCTAACGCTATGCTAATAATTCGTTCGGACAAAACGTCTGTTATCTAATCAAATCAAACCCATCCGAGGCAGCGCCCGCATCCAAATATAAACGTCTCAGTGGTGAGATTCGTTCTACTGTTGGGTGCATTCTTGTGGTCTGCTTAACGTAAGCCAGTTCCAAAGTGTTTTGTGAAGATAGGGGCTTTTATGGCGTATTATTTTCCCCAAGATTGCATTGACCCGGCAAATTAAGCATGGACAACCGTTGGCCCGGGAAAATTTCCGAAGGATGTCAACATGCAAGATGAGTTTTATTCAAGCAGTTTGGATCGTGTCGAGAATGCAGTAATTGTAGGGGTTTCCCCTTGGGCAAAAAAAATCCGATCCGAAATTCTCGCGCTGTCAGCTTGCCCGTCTAATGTGCTCATCACAGGCCCCACTGGAACCGGCAAGGAAGTGATTGCCCGGGCGATTTACGCCCATAGTTGCCGGGCCGACAAGCCCTTCATTCCCATTGATTGCGCAGCCATACCCGGCGCCTTGTTTTCGAGCCACATCTTCGGGCACCTTAAAGGTGCATTCACCGGTGCCGATTACAGCGCTCTCGGCTGTTTTCGCGCGGCAAATGGTGGAACGGTCTTCCTCGATGAGATCGGAGAACTGGAAGCCGATATGCAAACCAAATTGCTCCGGGTTCTCCAGCAGCGCGCGGTATGTCCGGTCGGCAGCTACGAGGAGATTTCCGTTGATATCCGTGTGATTGCTGCCACGAATCGCGATCTTGAGCGTGAAGTGGCCGCGGGACGATTTCGGGAAGACCTATACTATCGCCTCAACGTGGTTTCCTTGCGGACTGCGCCATTGCGCGAGCGGCCGGAGGATATTGCCGACCTCACACGGAATGTTTTTAACAAATTGTCGATCAACTACGGGCTGCCGGCGAAACATCTTTCCCAAGCGGCCCTCGTGCGATTGCAGCGTTACGATTGGCCGGGCAACGTTCGACAACTGGAGAATGTACTGGAACGCGCAGCATTTTTGAACCGGGGCGAAGTGATCGACGCCGAGGACGTTTTTGTCGGAGAGGAAGCGATTGCCGCTTCCGAGGCGATTGCTACCCAAAGTGAGCTCCTTCCGCTTGTTTCCCCCGTGACAGGACTCGTAAATAAAAACCGCCCCCCGGAATATCTAAAGGACCGCAGTCCCGCTGTCGTCGAGAGGGGCTGGTCCACCATGGCAGAAGTGGAACGCGAACACATCCGCAGGACTTTGGGGCTTACCAACGGCAATCGGAGTGAGGCGGCGCAACTGCTCGGCATGGAGCGTCATCAACTCGCCCGGAAGATGTGCAAGTACGGTTTGGAAGTTCCCGCCGCCAAACGCGTTCCGGCATCCAAGCGCACGGCTTCAGCCGATTTCTTTTGCCATGAAGCCGACTGACGCAAAACGTTTAGTTTGCAGGTAAGAAACGTTTCCCTGCGGCTGACGATCCGCCTTTGTGCCCGTGGCGGCAAATCCTGGACGGCGCCGCGTTTTTCTTTGAACGATGGATGATCTACTGCACCCGCCGGGTTTTCCATTCGCGTCATGCGGTCTGTGGTGCGCAATGTACCAAGAGGATTGGTACAAAACGTTTCAACGTTGGTAGGTTTTGTACCAGTGCACTTGTCTTGCTCTCGTTCTATTCGGAACCAAGACCACCGGAAAGTTTTTTTATCTCCTTTGGAATCAAAGGTTTGGCGTATACCTCTTGGGGCAATATGTGATTTTGGTATGAGGCTTGCTTTTAGTCGTCACCAGTCCCAGATGCAATGAGGAGTCACCAACCATGCGTCCCTTAACATTCAATCTCGCAATGATCTCTCAGCGGCTCGTCTGGATCGTGGATGCTCACCCTTTAGACTACGGCCATTCGTTAGCCGATCTCAAGGTGCGGCAACTGGACATCCGCTTCCTCGCTTCCGGCCGGGAATTACTGCGCTATTGGCAAGTTAGGACGCCTGACGTTTGTCTGGTGAATCTCCGGATGCCGGATTTTAGTGGTTTCGATCTGGTTGAGATGATTCAACCGTTCCATGAAGGTACAACCGTATGCCTGGTAGCCGATAGATACGTGCTTGAGGACGAGGTTCGCGCGCTGAGTTTGGGGGTGCATTCCTATCTCTGCAAACCCCTGGAAGCGGCGGTGTTTTTTGAACTCTGCCTATGCACTCGAGCGAGGCGCGAGGCGGCTTCGCATGCGGTCGCATCGCGTTGGGCATCTTTACCACCGGCGTATGAAGCAAACGTTCCGGCCAAATGTAAGCTGCTAAATGCGGAAAGGAGGTGGCTGCATTAAGAGGATTGTTACGCAATCGGCTGCTGATGCAAAGCGTGTTGAGATAT
>JBEKIK010000089.1:0-6966 GCA_050011795.1 Thermoguttaceae bacterium
CCGAAAATTGCCGGCCTGGATTTGCCACTGCGGATATACGAATGCCAAATCGATGGGCAAAAGCGCCTTGTAAAGGTAGAACCAAGGCACGCAACCCGCACCCAGCAGTCGCTGCACAAAATCGGCGCTTCGGATTGTTCCTCCCATGCCGTGCGTTTGGAACCACGCGTTCACGCCGGCCAGTATCACGGCAACCAGAAAAAACGGGGCGATCCGCAGTAAATCCCTTCGATTATAAGGGCGCAGCCACCACACGATACCCAGCAATAGGACCGGCAAGACCGCCGCCGATCCCTTGCTAAGCATCGCCAGTAAGAACGCCGCCAGGCTCAGCCAATACCAAAAATGAAAGGATGAAGGATGAAGGATGAAGGATGAAAATGTTTTTTCTCGTTCCCAGGGTCCTCCCTGGGAACGCGCCGGCGCCATTTTTTCTCGTTCCCACGGTCCTCCCTGGGAACGTGGGGGTGCCATGCCCACGCTTGTCGTGGGCATGTCGGCCTTTAAATACCACAGAATCGACAACAGAAAGAATAACATCGCCATCATGTCTTTCCGCTGCGATATCCAAGCCACCGATTCCACATTTACCGGGTGCAGGGCGAAGATCAAGGCCGCCCAAAAAGCCCCGGGAATAGATAACTTCCGCAAAATAACCCAAATCAGTAGCGCCTCGAGTACGTGCAAGATGAGGTTGGTTGAGTGGTATCCCCCAGGGTGTGTTCCCCACAGCCGCCAGTCGATCCAGAGGTTGGAATTGGTCACCGGCCAGTAGTCCGGCGTTTCGGTGGTGCACCAGAAGAAGTACAGGCCGTTCGCCGCTTTGACGAGTTGGTTATTTATTATAAGTTCGTTGTCGTCCATGACGAAGCCGCCGTTTATGGAAGGGAAATAAGCAACGACGGCGGCGACGGCAATCAGAGCTACTCCGACCAATACGCGGAGGCGGAGCGCCATCCGGACAACGGTTCCCGATAGGACCTGAAGTGCGCGTTTAACGGCAATTAGAGCTGCTCCGGCCAACACGCGGAGGCGAAGTGCCAACCGGACTAAGGGTCCAGATGGGACCTGGGGAGCGTGTTTATTGGAGGATTTCTTGCGCTTGCGCATCCACGGACGGGGCTATGGACTCTCAATAAAAATATCACTTTACGCGCCTGATGGATTTTATGATTACGGCCTGGACCGGTGTTTGATCGAACTTGTCGGTGTCTTGGACCGGCGTGTTGGCGATTCGGTCGACCACCTCCTCCATGCCCTTGACGACTTGCCCGAATACGCAGTATCCGTATCCTTCAGGATCTCCCGGATCGCGGTTGCGGCAGTCAAGGGCCGGGTTATCGGCCACGTTAATGAAGAATTGACTGGTGGCGCTGTCTATAACATCGCCCTGACGAAGCATGGCGATTGTTCCGCGGAGGTTTTTAAGTCCGTTATGGGCTTCATTCCTGACACGAATCCGTTGAGGAATTTCGGCCAAGTCAGTGGTGTATCCGCCCGCGACAACAGCTTGGTTTTTATAGACCTGGTGGAAGATGGTTTTGTCGTATGAGCCCGCATCCACGTATGCCAGGAAGTTATCGACGGTAAGGAGCGAATTTTCCCTGTCGAGCTGGACGGTGATTTTGCCCAGCGAGGTTTCGATAATAACCTGGGGATGCTTCAAATCGAAATCAGATTGGGCGGATTTAAGGCCCTTGGCTTTTGCCGAAGTGTCGTTTTCTCCGTTTATAGATGTGGTTGATTGGTTTTCGGAAGAATTTCGACCGCAACCGATCGTTGCCAGTATTGTTGCCAGAGCCAGGCCGGTAACGAGTAATTTTTTATATTGCACCTCAATTACCTCCAAAATCGGGCATAATGCCGGTTATTTACTAGGGGTTTTGGAACCCCCCGCCGATTTCTCGGTGCTTGTATCATCCCTGGAATGCCGGTTTTATGCAATGGCGGTTCTTGCCGGATTATTAGCAGTATGGAGAATAGGTTATAGAGGGGCCTTAAGTATGTATAGCCGCTTTTTTAACATTGCTGTTTGCCTGATGTGGCTGTCGACCATGACTTGGCTGATAACCCAGAAGGTCATGCCGTCCTTATGGGTGGGCCAACCGCCTAATTATCAGACGATCATCGAGTCGCAAAAACGCGAGCCGGTAGGATGGAAATTGTGGATTAACAATAAGCAATTGGGCTGGGCCTTAAGTACATTCGAAGAGCAAGGACAGGGACCCAGGGAAATCCGCAGTTACATTCATTTTAATGAGCTTCCTTTGGAGGAGTTTACATCAGGATGGGACCGTGCCCTGTTTCGATTGATCGAACAGCCTGCGGACAAATATGAAATGGACGTGCAAAACACGTTGACTATCGACAGCCTGGGCAAATTGCTACGATTCGATTCGAAAATAGAGTTGGAACCCTTGAAGACCGTTCTGCGGATGCAGGGCATAGTCGACGGGACGAAAACGCACGTGGAAGTCCGTTCGGGCGATTTTTCATATACAAGCGACGTGCCGCTGCCGCAACACGCCTTGTTGAACGACGCCCTATCGCCGCAGACGCAACTGCCCTATCTTGCCGCCGGTCAAACTTGGACTTTTCCGGCCCTAAGCCCCTTGCGGCCCATGAGCAGCCTTATGGAAATCCTCTACGCCACGGTGGAAGAGAAGGAGCCGATTTACTGGAATTCGGGTATTTATCACGCCTGGTTGGTGGTTTATCGCAACGATCCCGGCATGAGTTTTGGGGCGAATTCACGCACTCGGGGCAAACTTTGGGTTCTTGAGGACGGCACGGTGATCAAGCAGCAGGCCATGATATTCGATTGCGTACTGAGTTTTGTGAGAATGTCTGGTGCGGAAACCGCCCAATTGGTGAAAAAATGTAATCAGAGGGCTGAAAACGATGAATGAAGGCATCGAATTCAACCGCGTTAGGCGTTCTTATTCCGGAAAAGTGGCGGTAGACGATCTGAGTCTGACCGTGCCGCCGGGCGAGATTTTTGCCCTTTTGGGGGCCAACGGCGCGGGAAAGACCACCACCATCAAAATGCTCACTGGTTTGCTGCGTCCGGATTCCGGCACGATCCGCCTGTGCGGTCACGATCTGGCGGTGGAACTTCGTCAGGCGTTGCGTTGCTCGGGTTACGTGCCGGACGAACCTTTTTTGTACGACAAGCTATCCGGTCGGGAGTTTCTGGAATTCACGGCCCAGATGCGGGGCTTGGACCGCCGCGCGGTCGAGGCCTGCATAGCACAAGAGACGCGGGATTTCGAGTTGGCCAACTACCTGGACGACCTGATCGAGACCTATTCGCACGGCATGAAACAGCGTTTGATTTTCGCTGCGGCCTTGTTGCACCGGCCGCCGGTGGTGATCATCGATGAGCCCATGGTCGGATTGGATCCGCGGAGCATGCGCACGGTAAAAGACCTTTTGCGCGAGCAATCGGCCGCCGGCACGCTTGTATTCATGTCCACGCACATCCTGGCCGTGGCCGAGGAGATCGCCGACCGCATCGGGATTCTGGACCGCGGCCGGCTGCAATTTCTGGGATCGATCGCCGAATTGCGAAAGGAATCGGCCTCGCCTCAGAGTTCCCTGGAATCGTTGTTTTTGCAATTTACCGGCGTGGAAAACGGAACTCCGCCGCCGGAGTGTTCCCAAGGCGAATCGGCGAGGTAACGCGCTGTGACTCACGCTACGTGTTCCCATATAACGACTACGGAATTTCTATCGGCCGAGGACGAGTCGATGGTCTTTTGGCGGCTGCGCTGGCGGATCGGCAGGACGCGGCTTAAGCAGATTCTCACGCAGTCGCGCTTTCGGGCGAGTTTGGTGGTGGTGTTGAGTTTATTGTTGTGGTGCGGGCTTTTGGCGATGTTTCTCAACGGTTTTTGGTTTTTGCACGCGGCGATACCGTATCCGGAAACGCACGACGAGATGGTGCACGGGATTTTCGGCATGTTTTTCGCCGCACTGATGGTGATGTTGATGTTTTCGGCGGGCATTATTCTATACGGATCGTTGTTCCATTCCCCGGAAACGGCTTATCTATTGACCATTCCCGCCCGCACGGAAAGGATATTCCTGCATCAGTTCCAGGACGCGGTGGTCCTTAGCAGTTGGGGGTTTATCCTTTTAGGAAGCCCGGTGATCTTGGCTTACGGCCTGGTAATGGATGCGCCCTGGTACTATTACCTGATGATGATTCCTTTTGTATTTTCGTTTGTATACATACCGGCGGCGATTGGCGCAGTGATATGCATGTTGATTATCCATATCATGCCCGGCAAGCGGCGGTTAATTGTGTGCATTGTAGGCGGGCTGCTGTTGGCTGGGAGTTACTGGTTGGTTTGGTCGTTGTTTAAGGGCCCGGAAAGCAACTTGCTTACCCCCGGTTGGTTTCAAGAGATGTTGGGGCGATTGCAGTTTACCGAGCGGCGGCTGTTGCCCAGTTGGTGGTTGAGTTCCGGAGTGTTGGAAGCCGGGCGCAACTCCTGGTCCGAAAGTTTGATGTTCCTGGCCTTGATGTTTTCCAATGCCTTGTTCTTCCGCCAGTTGGCCTTGTTTACGGCCGTTCGCATTTATCGGAAGGCCTACAGTTCGCTGAGCGGGAAGGCCGCAAAGACCCGGCAGGGGCAAACGGCGTTGATCGATCGAATGTTGTTGACGGCAACTCGTTTTTTCCCCTTGCCGATGCGGCTGTTGATGGTCAAGGACCTGCGGCTTTTTCGCCGCGATCCCATGCAGTGGTCGCAATTTTTGATTTTCTTCGGGCTGCTGGCGTTGTATTTTTTCAACGTCCGCCGCTTCAATTACGACCTGTATTACATCGGCTGGGTAAACATGGTCAGTTTTTTGAATCTTTCGGTGGTGGGTCTGTTGATGTCCACCTTCACCACCCGATTTATTTATCCCATGCTCAGCCTGGAAGGACAACGGTTTTGGCTGTTGGGGCTTTTGCCGGTCCGCAGGGAGACGATCCTGTGGAGCAAGTTTATTTTTGCCGCGGGCACGACCATTCTGCCTTGTTCGATTTTGATTTTGCTCAGCGACGTAATGCTGGATATTTCCCTGTTGGTGATTCTCAGCCATCAAGTGACTTGTTTGATATTGTGTTCCGGGCTGGCGGGCATTGCCGTGGGATTGGGGGCCCGGTTGCCCAATTTCCGCGAAACCTCGCCTTCACGCATCGCCGCCGGTTTTGGGGGGACGCTTTGCCTGGTTGTCAGCACCCTTTACATTCTGGTCGTGGTCCTGCTGACGGCCTTGCCCACGCATTTTTTAATAGCCGCCGGGAGCATTTATGTCGGTCAATCCGGATTCGACCGCGAGGGAAACGTCCTGCACTGGCTGCGCCTGTGGATGTTCGCCGGCACGCTGGGAAGCATTGTGCTGGGAATTATAGCGACGTATTTGCCCTTGGTCATGGGAATTCGCAGTTTCAAACGCATGGAGTTTTAGAAAACAATATCCTTTTTAAATCATGAACGATCGCAGCGAAATCATCGAACAACTAACCGCCGCCGATCTGGACATTCTGGTCGCCGGCGGAGGGATTGTCGGGTCGGGCGTTGCCCGCGATGCCGCCATGCGGGGCTTGCGCGTGGGGCTGGTCGAATGGCGCGATCTGGCCTTTGGCACCAGCAGCCGCTCCACCCGGCTTTTGCACGGCGGTTTGCGCTACCTGGCACAAGGGCACGTCGGCTTGGTTTACCAGTCCAGCCGGGAAAAGAAGATTTTGCACGGCATTGCCCCGCATATCTCCCGGCCGCTGCCGATCATCTTTCCCACGTACCGGCTCACGCAATGGCCGTTTTGGAAATTGCGGATCGGAGTGAAAATTTACGATCTGCTTTGCGGCGGGCGGAACCTGGGGCCTTCCTACGGGCTGAGCGCCGGCGAGGTGCTCGCCCGCCTGCCGGGATTGAATCCCTACGATCTTACCGGCGCGGTGCGGTACTTCGATTCGCAGAGCAACGACGCCCGGCTGGTCATCGATACGCTTCGCTCCGCGGCCGGTCATGGGGCGATAATTGCCAACTATCTGCGCCTGGAAACGGCCATTACCGGCAAAAACCGCTGGGAATGTTACATCCGCGACACCCTCGACGATCGAACGCATCGGGTTTTCGCTCGCACGGTGGTCAATGCCTGCGGGCCTTGGTCGGCGACGCTTCCCCATAGCAGCGTGCGATTGCGATTGACTAAAGGGGTCCATTTGGTGATCGACCGCCGGCGTTTCGGCGTGCCCGACGCCGTGATGGTAACCCAGGGCCAGCGCACGCTCTTTGTCATCCCCTGGGGCGACCGCAGCATATTGGGCAGCACCGACACCGACTACGACGGCCCGTTGGACGACGTGCGGACCGAGCCGGACGACGTTCGATACGTGTTCGAGGTGATAAATCAATATTTTCCGGAAGCCAAACTAACGCCGTCGGACATTCTGAGCACTTGGGCGGGCCTGCGCCCGTTGATTGCATCCGGGCGCGGCGGACCGTCGGATATTTCCCGGGCGCATCAAATCCTCATGCCCAAACTGGGATGGATCGACGTGGCCGGCGGAAAACTGACCACGTACCGGCTGATCGGCGAACAAGTGGTCGATCGCGTTGTCAAACATTTAGGCAAAAAAACCCCTCCCTGCCGCACGGCGGAAGAACTGCTTTGTGAAGCGTTTGAATCGAGGGTGGGGGTGGGTGCCATGGCCACGCTTGCGTGGCCATGCGAAGCGAGTAGTAAGACGGATATGAAATCCATCCCACAACATGCCCACGACGAGCGTGGGCATGGTACCCAAGAATTCCAACGCATCGAAAGCGGCATTTTGCCGCCGCCGGTCTGCCGGGAAGTGGTCGATCATTACTGCCGGAACGAATGGGCCGTGCACCTGGACGACGTGATGATCCGCCGCACCAGTTGGCATTATTATCTCAACAATCCCCTGGAAACCGCACAACAAGT
>JBEKIK010000090.1:0-6960 GCA_050011795.1 Thermoguttaceae bacterium
GACTGAAAAAGTGGCACCCCGGAGGTCGTCGACTGAAAACGCCACGGACCGGGCCTTCTGGGCCAGGGTGTTTAGCTGCTGGGCGATCTGGGGGATGCCGAGCCGGTCGATCTTGCGCAGTGCCGGCACGACCAGGCCGCGGGGCGTATCGACGGCTATGCCGATGTTGATATATTCCTTGTAAATTACCTCTTCTTTTTCGTCGTCGATGCTGGCATTTAACGTCGGGTGTTGCTGCAAGGCCATGGCGACCGCCTTTAGGACGAACGGCATGACGGTGAGTTTCACGCCCGCGCCGATGTAACCTTGAGGGATATTTTTCCGCAGATGCTCCAGGTCGGTTATGTCGGCGTCGTCGAAATTCGTCACATGCGGGATGATCGAGGCGGATTTTGCCATCTGGGCGGCGATAGTGCGGCGGATTTTGGGCATCTTTTCGCGGCGGATTTGACCCCAGGCGTCTGTGCCCGGTTCGCCCGGCGGAATAACTGACTCATGGGGCTGACGCCCCACGCTCGCCATTTCAGGCCCCACGCTCGCCATTTCAAGCCCCGCGCTCGCCGGCCGCGATTGCGGCGCTGCGGCGGCGGTTTTGACGTCTTCCGGTGTGATCCGGCCGCGCGCGCCTGTGCCGGCGACTTGCCTGAGATCGAGGCCCAACTCGCGGGCAAGCCGGCGGGCTGCCGGCCCGGCTGGAATCCCCTCCGCGATTGGCAGTGGTTCGACAACAGTGGCGGGCGAGCGGCCGGCGTCAGCCGGCTGAGCAGCACTGCTGGACAAGCCGGGCACCAACCGAAGATTGGTCGTGGCACCCGGCGTTTCGGCCTCGGAGTGAATAGTTAGCAGCGTTTGGCCGACCTTGACCGTTTGCCCCTTTTTTACGTGAATTTTGGCCACTTTGCCGCCGTAAGGGCAGGGGATTTCCACGACGGCCTTGTCGGTCTCCATTTCCAAAACGCCGTCGTTGGACGCGATTACGTCGCCCTCATGCACTAGAAGGTTGACGATATCGCCGCTTTCCACGTTTTCGCCGAGTTCGGGAAGTTTGAAATCGATGTTCATAGTTAATTTTTTAATAACAAGTGTAAGAGGAGGAAAAAAGGGAAAAGGGGTAAAAAGGGAAATAAGTTATACAAACATGGGATTTGGTTTATTTGGATCGAGTCCCAAGGTTGTGATGGCTGCCGCGAGTTTATCGCGGGGGAATTGTTCTTTTTCGGCCAATTGATATAGGGCCGCGAGCGCGATGCTTTCGGCGTCGACCTCAAAAAAGCGGCGGAGTTCCTTGCGGGCCTCGCTCCGCCCGAAACCGTCGGCGCCAAGCACGGCGTAATCGGGGCCGACCCAGGAGGAAATACATAGCGGCACCGCGCTTATGTAATCCGAGGCGGCCACGATCGGGCCGGAATCGCCTTCCAGGACATTAGTTACATACGGTTTGCGCGGAGTTTCGTCGGGATGCAGGCGGTTCCAATGATCCTCGTCCCGGCCGTTCATGTAAAGGGCTTTATAACTGGTCACGCTATAGACCGTACTGGAAACGTCAAAAAGTTTTTCGAGCAACTCCTGTGCCCTGAGCGTTTCGCGGAGGATAGCGCCGCTGCCGAACAGGCGGACTTTTGCTTTATTCGGCCCCAGATCGCGTTGGGAAAGTTTATAAATTCCCCGGCAGATTCCCTCGGTCGAGCCCATGGGCAGAATGGGCATGGCGTAGTTTTCGTTCATCAGCGTGATGTAATAGAAAACGTCCTGCTCTTCGTAATACATCCGACGCAGTCCGTCGAGGACGATAACCGCCATTTCGTAGGCATAGCATGGATCGTACGCCCGTAGGTTCGGGTAGGCCAGTGCAAATAGGTGACTGTTGCCGTCTTGATGCTGCAATCCTTCGCCGGCCAGCGTGGTTCGCCCGGCGGTTCCGCCCAGGACGAATCCGCGGCAGCGCATGTCGCCGGCGGCCCAGATCAGGTCGCCTATGCGCTGGAAACCGAACATGGAGTAATAGATGAAAAACGGGATCATGCTGACTGCGTGGCTGGAATGCGAACTGGCGGCGGCGATGAAGGAGGCCATCGAGCCGGCCTCGGTAATGCCTTCTTCGAGGATTTGGCCGTTTTTCGCCTCGCGGTAATACAGAATAGTATCGGAATCGACCGGTTCGTAAAGCTGGCCCACGTGCGAATAAATGCCGACCTGGCGGAAGAGCGATTCCATGCCGAAGGTGCGGGCCTCGTCGGGCACGATGGGCACGATGAAACGGCCGATGTTTTTGTCGCGCAACAGGTGCGTGAGCAGCCGCACAAAGGCCATCGTGCTGGAGACCTCGCGTCCTTCGCTGCCGGCGAAGTATTCGGCGAAATCCTCCCATTTCGGCGGCTTGAGTTTCATGGTGGGCGAACGCCGGCGGGGCACGAAACCAGCCAATTCCCGGCGACGCTCGTTTAGATACAGCATTTCCGGGCTGTCTTGGGGTGGTTTGTAAAATTCGGCATGGGCGGCGGCTTCGTCGCTTATGGGAATGTCGAAGCGGCGGCGGAATTCGACCAATTCCTGTTCGTTGAGTTTTTTTTGTTGATGCGTGACGTTGCGCCCTTCGCCTGTCTCGCCCAATCCGTAGCCTTTGATGGTATGGGCCAGGATGACGGTGGGCGAGCCGCGGTGTTCGACGGCGGCTTTGTAAGCGGCGTAAACTTTCAGCGGATCGTGCCCGCCGCGGTTGAGTTTCAGGATTTGCTCGTCGCTTAAGTCGGCGACCAATTCTTTCAGACGCGGATCGACGCCGAAAAAATGTTCGCGGATGTAAGCCCCGGAACTTACCGTATATTTTTGGAATTGGCCGTCGACGACCTCACCCATGCGGCGAACCAGGAGTCCATCCTTGTCCTTTGCCAAGAGCGGATCCCAAGCCGAGCCCCAAATAACTTTGATCACGTTCCAGCCGGCGCCGCGGAAAGCGCCTTCCAACTCCTGAATGATTTTGCCGTTGCCGCGAACGGGTCCGTCCAGGCGTTGGAGATTGCAGTTTATGACGAAGATCAGGTTATCGAGTTGTTCGCGCGCGGCCAGGGTGATGGCGCCCAGGGATTCGGGCTCGTCGCACTCGCCGTCGCCCAGGAAGGCCCAAACCCGGGATGCCTCGGCGTCGGGCTTTATACCTCTATCCACAAGATAATGGTTAAAACGTGCCTGATAAATCGCCATGATGGGTCCCAAGCCCATCGACACGGTGGGAAACTCCCAGAAATCGGGCATCAGCCAGGGATGCGGATAAGAAGACAGGCCCGGCGTGGGCTGCAATTCGCGGCGGAAATTTTTCAGATGTTCTTCGGTCAGCCGATCCAAGAGGAACGCCCGGGCGTAAATTCCCGGCGCGGCATGACCCTGGAAATAGACCTGATCGGGCGGCAGGGGGCCTTCTTTTCCGCGGATGAAGTGATTGAAGGCCACTTCGTACAAGGTGGCCGCCGAGGCGTAAGTGGAAATGTGCCCGCCGATGCCGTGACTTTCCTTGTTCGCCCGGACCACCATGGCCATGGCGTTCCAGCGGATGATGCTTTTTATACGGCGTTCGATTTCCCGGTCGCCGGGATATTCCGGCTGTTCCTCGACCGCAATGGTGTTTATATAAGGAGTGGTCGAAGTGCCCGCGAAACGCACGTTCCGCGAAAAACCATGCTGTTTCAATCGCGTCAGAAGATAAGCGGCACGCTGGGGTCCGGCCGAGGAAATGACGTAGTCCAAGGCATCGAGCCATTCGGCCGTTTCCCGCGGATCGTCGTCCTGGGTGAGCATCGGCAGCAGTCCGCCGGGCAAGGTGCCTTCCGGAAATATATCTGTTTTTGTCGGGTCTTTCATAATTCTCCGCTCTCCCGCCGGGAGCAAACATAATTCCTTTCCCACTGGGAGCTAGCAAAATTCATTCCCTCTCCCACCGGGAGAGGGTAAGGGTGAGGGCTATAAAAAAACAATATCTGTGAGATAATCCTCAGATAATCATGTATATTCTATTCATAAAGTTAATTCTGACTATTGGTGCAACAAATAAAAAATAAAGGAGATAAATTCGTGGCGGAACCGATTATCAGCGTATCGGGATTGCGGGGAATTGTCGGCCAGTCGCTTACTGCGGACGTGGCCGTGCGCTACGTTACGGCCTTTGCCGCCATTGCACCGCCGGGCGATATTTTTATAGGGCGCGACAGCCGGCCGTCGGGGGATATGCTGTCCCGGACGATTCAGGCGGGTTTGCAGGCCGTGGGACGCAACACCATCGACGGCGGAATCATGGCAACGCCGACCGTGGGCGTGCAAGTTATGACTTGCCGGGCCGCCGGGGGCATACAGATCACCGCCAGCCATAATCCGTCGCCCTATAACGGGCTGAAACTATTTTCCGCACAGGGACGTGTTATCCCGTCCGGATTGGGACAACAAGTGCTGGAGCGATATAAAACCGCAAAAACGGACTGTGTTCAGACTGCCAAGTTGGGCGCCGGTTTCCGCTGCGAAGACGCCGTTAGCGCTCATTTATCGGCGGTTTTGGCAATTGTCGACGTTGAGCGGATCCGGCGGCGGCGTTTCCGAGTGGTTTTGGATTCCAATCATGGGGCCGGGGGGCCTTTGGGACGGCGGTTGCTCGACGAACTTGGGTGCAATCTGACGATATTAGGCGATGAGCCAAACGGTCGGTTCGCCCACCCGCCCGAGCCGATTGCCGAAAATCTTGCCGGCGTGCTAAAGGCCGTGCCCGAGGCTGGGGCCGACATCGGCTTTTGCCAGGACCCGGACGCCGATCGGCTGGGCATAATCGACGAAACCGGGCGCTATATCGGCGAGGAATATACCATGGCCCTTTGTGCCGACCACGTGTTGGTGCATCACAAGGGTCCGATCGTGACGAATTGCTCGAGCAGCCGGATGTCGGAGGATTTGGCCGATAAATACGGCGTGCCGTTTTATCGTTCGGCGGTGGGTGAGGCTAATGTTGTAGATGCAATGCTGTCCCACAATGCGATCTTCGGCGGGGAAGGCAACGGCGGCCCCATCGATCCGCGGGTGGTATTGGTCCGCGACAGTTTCGCGGGCATGGCTTTGATCCTGGACGCCTTGGCCGAGCGGGAAATGAAGATCGGCCAACTGGCCGGCGAACTACCGCATTATGAAATCGTAAAGACCAAGATCGCCCTGCCGCCGGAAAAAATTCCCGCCGCTTTGGACGCGTTGGAAAAACATTTCTCCGACGCCAAAGCCGACCGCCTGGACGGCCTGCGTCTGGATTGGCCCGGCCGCTGGCTTCTAGTGCGTGGCAGCAATACCGAGCCCATTATACGCGCCGTGGCCGAAGCCCCCACCGCGGCCGAAGCCGCCAAACTATGTAAAACCGCGGCGGAGGTGTTGGGAAAAACATAGAAATTGTCAATGCCTTGAAACCCATGCAAACCGTGTCGAAAAAATGAATTTTGATTTATTCCGCCATCCGTCCCGTAGGGACGTTTGGCATTAGCCCAGCGATTTATCGCTGGGTCGGTGATGGCCCAATAACCCTCCCACCATCCCAATATTTATTCCGTCCCGTAGGGACGATTGAAATTGGGATCCAATAAAATACCGGGTATTTCCATGGCTCATTCATTCGTGAGCGGACTCTTTCATTGTGCATTCAGCACCAAAGGCCGCAGGAAATTAATCACCCCGGATCTACAAGACCGTCTCTGGCCTTATATGGGAGGCATTGCAAGAGAAAATGGCATGAAGGCATTGGCAATTGGAGGCGTGGACGATCATGATCATTTATTGATTGCAATTTCTTCAACCATATCCATTGCCAAGGCCATTCAGCTTATCAAAGGCGCTTCCTCAAAATGGGTTCACGACACGTTTCCCAAGCATCATAATTTCGTTTGGCAGGCAGGATACGGTGCTTTTAGCATCGGAATTTCACAGATAGATCGGACTATTGCATATATCCAATCCCAAGCGGAACACCATCGAAAAAAGACGTTTCAAGACGAATTTCTGGAAATCCTAAAAAAGCATGGAATTCAATACGACGAGCGGTATATTTGGGATTGAACTTCAATCGTCCCTACGGGACGAGGTATGGAGATAGGAAGAAGAGGTTTGTGCTCGTCTAGAAACCCAGCGATGAATCGCTGGGCTAAGATCAAACGTCCCTACGGGACGAAATGGAGGAAAAAAGGGTTATGGATCGCATCAAAACCCAGCGATGAATCGCTGGGCTAAAATCAAACGTCCCTGCGGGACGAAAATTGAGTCAAACGTCTCCTGGGAGCGAAATCCTTCGAATAGCATTCATTTTGCTGCTATTATTTCCTTGCCCATCCACGACCGAAGAACTTCGGGAATCACTATCGATCCGTCGGCTTGTTGATAATTTTCCAGGATGGCGATGATCGCCCGGCTTACGGCGATGGCGGTGCCGTTTAGGGTGTGGACGAAGCGGGTGCCTTTTTCGCCTTTTATTTTATAGCGGATGTTCAGCCGCCGGGCCTGGTAGTCGGTGCAATTGCTGGTGCTAGTGACTTCGCCGAATTCGCCGCGCCCGGGCATCCAGACTTCGAGGTCGAATTTGCGATATGCCGGCCCGCCCAGGTCGCCGGTGGCGGTGTCGATCACGCGATAGGGAACGCCAAGGCCGTCGAATAGTTTGCACTCCATGTCGAGGAGGTGATCCAACATCTCCTCGCTTTTTTCGGGCAGGGTGAAGGCGAACATCTCTATCTTGGTGAATTGGTGCACGCGAAACAGCCCGCGCGTGGCCCGGCCGTGCGCGCCCGCCTCGGTACGGAAACAGTGGCTGATGCCGCAGAATTGCAGCGGCAGGTCTTCGGCATCGATGGTCCGGCCGGCCAACATGCCGCCCAGGGTGATTTCGGCCGTGGCCACCAGGCTCAGATCGGTGTTTTCGATGCTGTAGATTTGCGTTTCCGGCCCGCGGGG
>JBEKIK010000091.1:0-6817 GCA_050011795.1 Thermoguttaceae bacterium
TCGCCGGAGTATCTGGCTGAATATGCCAAGCGTTATATAAACCTGGGGGCATCGGCGGTGGGAGGTTGCTGCGGCACCACACCCGATCATATACGCACGCTGGCTTCGACCGTTAAACCGTTGGCGCGAATGAAATCCAGGCCTGTAATCAGCGCGGTTGCCCAAAGCGTGGCGCTGAAAACTCCGGCGCTTTTGGCAGAAAAATCGCAATTGGGCTTTCGCCTGGCCAATCGCCAGTGGGTGACGAGCGTGGAATTGCTTCCCCCGCGCGGTTACGATATGCGGTCCACGATCGCGAAGAGCAAGACGCTTCGCCAACGGGGCATAAGCGCGATAAACATTCCCGACGGTCCCCGGGCGAGCTCTCGGCTTTCCTCGCTTATCGCCGCGGAGCATATCTTGCGCGAGGCCGAAATCGAGCCAATCCTGCACTTTTGCTGCCGCGATCGGAATCTGATCGGCATGCAGGCCGACCTGCTGGCATGCGCGGCGTGCGGAATTCGGAATATTCTTTTTGTGACCGGAGACCCGCCGAAGTTGGGCGATTATCCCCATGCCACCGGAGTGTTCGATACCGATTCCATCGGCATGGCCGCCGTGCAGCGGCGGTTGAATTGCGGCGTGGATTTGGGCGGGCAGCCCATCGATCCGCAAACCTTCGCCGTCATTGGCGTGGGTCTGGATCCCACCGCGCTGGATCGGCGGCGGGAATTGGATCGTTTTCGCGCCAAGGCGGAATCCGGCGCGGAGTTCGCCATCACGCAGCCCGTGTTCGACCCCGACGCCTTGTTGCGATTCCTCGACGAGGTACAATCTTGCGATATTCCAATCATTGCCGGCATTTGGCCGCTTGTAAGTTACCGTAACGCCTCGTTCATGCGGAATGAAGTGCCGGGCGTGATCGTGCCCGACGCCGTCATGCAACGGATGGCATCGGTCGATAGCCGCGAAGGCCAATTGGCCGTGGGAATCGAGATCGCCCGGGAGTCGGTGGACCGGGTGCGGGACCGCGTGGCCGGCATCCAGGTAAGCGCGCCGTTCGGAAACATCGACACTGCCCTGGCGGTGATTGAAAGCGGCGATTGATAGTCCATTTATCAGGTTCATAACATGGCCACCCCAAAACAGCTTGAAGTCTTCTGCAACAAAGCCCGAAAGATGGGGGCTTTGGATGCCGTCGTAGTTTCGCCGCCCCGGCAGGTATTCACTGCCGTGTGGGTCCGATTGCGGTGCCAATACGGGTGCTCGGAATATGGCCAGTGCCTGACCTGCCCGCCGTATTCGCCCACGCCCGATACGACCCGCAAGATGCTCGACGAGTACAACTCGGCGATACTGCTGCACGGCAATAAGTGGAAGTTGATTCGGGAGATAGCTCAGGATTTGGAGTTAAATGTCTTCCTGGCGGGCTATTACAAGGCATTTGCCTTTTTGTGCGGGCCGTGCGACCTGTGCAGGAAATGTGTGTGCTTGGCGGCCCGGACGAAAAAGGGCGTGGCCGCGTCATGCCAGCATCCGGACCTGGCCCGCCCGGCGATGGAGGCTGCGGGAATCGACGTATTCGCCACGGCCCGCGCAGCCGGTCTGCCCATCGAGGTCGTCCGCTCCACCGACAGCCCGCAAAACTACTATACCTTAGTCCTGGTGGATTAGGTCCTGGTGGATTAGGTTCTATTTTCTTGCTCATTTTCGGAACCCGTCAAACCCAGGCGGGCAAGCCAGCGGCCGCGAGTCGGTTTGGCCGGTTCTTTTACGTCGCCTGCGGTTGCGGGCTTTGCGCCTTGTTGTTCCAAGGCGCGGAGTTTTTCATCCAGTTGCGATCGTTCCCGGGCGTTTTTGGCGCGTTCCAGCGAGATCTCGATTTCCGCCTGGCGTAATTTATCTCGCCATTCCTCCTGGAGCCGGGCAAGATTTTTCCGCTCTTCCTGAATGACGGCGTCGGTGTCCAGGATTTGGCCCAGAGCCGCCGCGCCCACGGCCATCGTGCCGATGTTGGACGCCTGACTTTCCAGCAGTGCCCTTAATTCGCCGATTTCGCGGTTTTTTTCCGCCGCCACCCGATCGGTTCTGCGAATCACCTCCTGGATTTTCAGTTTTTCTCTGCGATCTTCTTTGTCATCTTCTTCGAAGTCGGCTTCAAGAGCGGCCAAGATCCGCTGTTTTTCCGCTTCCCAATTGAGAACGCCGGAGGATATTTGACTCGTGCTTCCTCCGCCTTCCCGGCGCGCGGAGGCCAGTTGCTCCTGGAGCTCCTTGTTGCGTGCTTTGAGTTCGCGCAGATCGTCGATGGACATTTCGTAGCGGCGGCGCAAATCATCGTCATCCTCTTTGTCTTTGCCGCTGCCTGCCTGGGCATCGGCCAACTCTTGCCGAGTCTGGGCAAGTTGCTCTGCCAATTCGGCCAAACGGGCGGTCAGCACCTCTTTTTCCCGCATCAAGTCGATTTCAGCGGCGGCGGCCGATTGTTGTTGGAGAAAATCCTGCTGCCGGCGATCAAATTCATCTTGTTGCCGTTTAAGCTGATCGGCAAACGATTGCTGCTGTTCGATTACGCCGTGATAAAGTTTTTCCCATTCGGTATGCCGGGCAGCCAGATCGGTCTTCATTTGTTCGATCGCTTCGGCCTGCCGTTGAAGCTCCTCGGAGCGCCGGGCGAGCTCTTCCCGGGTCTGGTGGGTTTGGCGGTGATCGTCGGCCAGCTCCGCGGCAATATGTCGCAATTGATCGGACAGTTCCTTTTCCGCGCGGCGCAAGCGGTCCTGCTGTGCCGAGAGAAATTCACGCACACGCCGGCGCTGGGCATGCAGGGCGGCGGCGATTTGTTCCGTCCAGTCTTCGGCGCCTGGGATTGGGAGGGGAGATACTTCCATGGGGACTCGATCAATTCCAATGTGTACTCATAGCCCATCGAATGCGCATCGTTCGCGCATACGGTCGTTGCATACGCCGCACGTCGGGGAAACGCATCGGCATTTCCCCATTCGCTTTTATAGTTTACGTCGTCGTGTCGGTCAAAACCAAGCTTCCGAAAAAAACGATTAAGCGGATTGTGCCGCCGGCTTAGGCATTAAGCCGCGACCGATGGTCGCGCATTTCAATATGCATAAAGCCGCGGCCGTCGGTAGAGCATTTTAAAAAGTACCGAACCGTTCCTTCCGCATTAATGGTCGGTTCAATCCAAGCCCCGGGGCAAAACCGTGCCGCATTGGTGTTTTCGCTCGACGAATGGGGTTCCACGAAATGCAACAGATGACAGCCGAATGCCAGAGAACCTTGTCCCACCCCGCATTTTATGTAAAAATCAATGGTCAAATAGGGATGTCCATTACACTTTAATGTACCGGTTTAATGTGCCAGGTATCAGGATGGCAGAAGAAAGGAAAACAACAATGGAAGACAATTGGGACGAGGAAGATGAAGAGGAATTAGAATCGTCGTCAGGGTTCAAACTGCCGCAGTTTTCCCTGCGCACGCTGATGATCGTGGTCACGGGGGCGGCGGTTCTCTGTAGTCTTGTCGCATGGTGGGGGCTTTATCCGGTCGTGTTTATTCTGGCCGACGCCCTGGGGGTGTTTTTGGGCTTGTTAATATGCTCTTCTATCGGACTGGGATTTGCTTTTGAAGATCTGCGTTGGGATATTGCCAAGTGTTTCATTGTGGCATGTGTCACGATCGCTCCTCTTTACCTTCTGCTTTACCTTCTGCCTTTATTGAAGATGCCTTTCCTTTCAAGTGCCATATATCTTTTTACGCCCGTATTTTTTTATTGGCTTTGCATGAAGACCGCTTGGGACGATCTGGAATTGCCGGAGATTTTTATAACCGCGGTCATTTCCTTGTTCACTTGGGCGCTCGTGTCGTACGTTGCGTTTCTAATCTTTGGCGGGTGATATTGCGCGCTTGCACATCTCTGTAAATAAACCGCTTGCGGTTTCGCCATATATTTGAAATATTACCAAACTATAAACACCGCATGAAGGCCACCAGGTCTTGCTTCTCTTGATCCGTCAACCTGGTTTCGCACACCAGGTTGAAGAACTCCACCGTGTCTTCCAGGGTCAATAGTCGCCCGTCGTGCAGGTACGGCGGCGAGTCTTTTATGCCGCGCAGAACAAAGGTCTTGATGGGCCCGTCGCTGGACGCCATGCGCCCGTTGACCATCTGCGGTTTGAAGAATCGCTCAGCCCGCAGATTGTGCAGCGTATTATCGGTGTAATAAGGCGCCGGATGGCACTCCGCGCAACGGCCTTTGCCGAAGAAAATATTTTGCCCGCGCAATTCCGATTCGCTGGCTTTTTTCGCATCCAACATACCGAAGATATCGAGTTTTGGCGCGGGCGGGAAATCCAAGATTGCTTGGAACTCGGCCATGAAGTGGACCTGGCTTCCCCGTTCCAGTATATTGACGCCTTTTTTCGTGGCGATCACCGGATCGCCGTCGAAATAGGCCGCCCGCTGCTCGAACTCCGTGAAATCCTCCACGCTCTTTAGCGCCCGCTGCGAACCGAACAGGCGTTGAATATTCACGCCTCTGAGTGACGGCGTATCCAAGCGGTGGCGGAACTCCTGCGGACGAATGTCGCCAACCAGATGCGTGGCCGCGTTGGTATGACCGTTCACGTGGCAGTCGAAACATGTCACCCCGGAGCTGGGCTTCAGCGACCGGCGGTCGTCCGTGGCGTTGAATTGTTGTTGCGGAAAGGGCGTTACCAAAAGCCGCAAACCCTCTAATTGTTTCGGATTCAATATTCCGTTGAATAACTTGAAATAGTTTGTGAGCGTGATCAACTGTCCTTGTGAAACGTCGCCTAGGTCTGGCCTGGTGGTCAAGTAGATGGGCGGGGGATACTCCGGCAAAAAAAGCGTCGGCAGATCATAGTCCAGATCGAACCTGGTCAAGTCGCGTTGTTCCTGGGCCTTGATCCTGTCGATGTGATACTGCGGGAAAAGCATGCCGCCTTCGGCATGGTTCGGGTGCGGCAGGGGCAAAAACCCCTTGGGCCATAGCCCTTTTTCGCGGATTTGCTCGGGTGTCATGGCGGCCAAATCTTGCCACGATTTGACTCCCGAGGGCAGCTTTACCCTAACGCCTTCCTGAACCGCCTTGCCCTTGGACATGCTCACGCCATTGGCCGGCTTGTCTTTCAGGTCGTAGCGTTCCCGCAATAAAGCCGATTGCCGGTCTTCGATTTTAGGTTTTGCGGCTTCCATTCGGGCCGCGATTTTATCAAAATCCTCCTGGATAACGACCGGTGAATAACTGCTGGGCGGCTTTTCCTGTGCCTGGACAGTTTGGCAATAGGATAAAAACAGGCCGACCAGTCCGAACACAAGAATCCCCCCTGCAATTTTACTCTGGTAGTATCTTTTACTATTCATCGTAACACCCTCCCTTGAAGAGAAAGAAGAAATTCACCTATTATACGCCGGTAGTTCGCACAACCGGTTTCCAAACGAATATTGAGCCGCTAGTCATATTTTTGAAATAATATACAGGCAGTCTACTGGGGTCAAATCTTTTTCTCTTAGACGTCTTTTGGCTTGCCCTTGAATAGTTTCCGCTCGATATTGGCCTGATATACGGTCCAGGGGCTGTCGACATTAGGGTCTTCCGTGATGAGTTGGTGAAAGGAGTTGATCTTGGCGTCTAAATTATCCAGGCAATACAGTGCGATGGCTTCCAAGGTCATGGGCAACTTGGGGCTGCCGAACTGGTATTCGCCGTGATGGCTGATAATCATGTGTTTCAAGCGTAGAATGGTTTCCTCGGCAATGGGTTCGCCGGACAGTTTTTCGGCTTCGGCCACTTTGGCGTCCAACATGCCCACGGCCATAACTAGGTGCCCGATCAATTGGCCTTCATCGCTATAGGCCAATCCCCGCTGGTAAGTCATTTCGTTAATTTTGCCCAGATCGTGCAAAAATGCGCCCATCAATAACAAGTCGCCATCGATCTGCGGATAGCAGGGCGCCACGCGCAGCACTACTTCCATCAGGCCCACGATATGGGCCAGCAATCCGCCGTGGAAGGCGTGATGGTTCTTGGTGCCCGCCGGGGCCATCATCAGCTTGGCTGTGAAGGCCTCGTCGAGCAAAAAGCATTCGGCCAGGTTCACCAGGCCCGGATCGCCCATGCCGCGGAGCATTTCGCCCAGCCTAGCGAAAAGTTTGTCCACCGCCACCGCCGGCTGAGGAGTAAAATCCTCGGGATTGACCTGGTCGGGATCGACCTTCTCGATCCGTTTGAGGATCAATTGCACCGCGCCCTGGAAGATTTGCGTCGTGCCCTCGACGCGAATGTAGTCTCCATTTTCAAATGATTTATAGAGCGATTCGTTGGCGTTCCACATCCGCGCCCCGATCGACCCGCTGCTGTCGGAAAGCTCGACCTGTAGATAAAGGTTCCCGGTGCGATTCGGCCGAAGCTGTTTGCCGTTGGCGACAAACACCTCGTTGACAACTTCTTGATGACCAAACTGATTGATAAAACGCCGCGTCATGGAGGGCCTTTCCGGACAATGAACCTGGCATAGCAAATGATTTGCTATAGATTGTAGGAGGCATAATAAGACCACACAAGGCCATGGGATAGTCCCCTTTTTTTCCACGCGAAATCTCGGATAGTCCCCGAATTCCATTCCCCCCTTGCTGTAAACGCCGTTTTTCCATTAAAATACATGGCACGAATCGCGCAAGTGGTTATAGTTGTTCAATTTGCATTTTGAAATTTGTCTGGAGTATCTTGATTCGCCATAAGCGGCAAGAACAAGTAACGAAAGGAGAAAACAATGGATGGGACAAACGTAATCATCATTTT
>JBEKIK010000092.1:0-6806 GCA_050011795.1 Thermoguttaceae bacterium
AAGGCTTATTTATTCTTGAATGATAAGATGGGCAGCCGCGATCTAATTATGATGGCGGCAAAGACGATTGAGGGCTCGACTCCGGAAAAAAAGCTGCTTGCCATCCATCACTGGATCGAGTCACGCTTTTCCTACAAGGCGGATTATTTCAACGACTGGCGGACATTCGATCAAATGCTGGTCGACGGGCTGCAAGGCGGATGTGCGCAGTATTCGGTTCTGTTCGGTTCATTGACCCGGGCCTGCGGGATCCCCACGGTATGGGTCAAGACGCTGGATGCCGATTGGATCCGCGGTTTCCGAACTAAGGGAACGGAAGGAAGCTGGAACGGGCACGTGTTTTTGGAAGTTTTCATTCATGACCGCTGGATGCTGTTGGACGACACCCAATTGGTTTTATATGAGGATTACGACCCGAAAACGCGGATCTTGCCCGGCAATCGCTACGCCTACGACAAAGGAGGCGACCCTTACGAACTCATTCTTTCGGCCCGGTGGGAGTTATGGAAAAAACAAGTTCGAGCAAACTTCTCCGATTTTGATCTTACCAAACTGCCGGTTGGAAATGGGAACGACTTGCTGCATAACACTATTGCTAACCCGGGCAACAACGCGATAGCCAATGCAGGAAATCCCAAATATCCCGCCGTGTTTGTTTTTTACTCGGAAAAGAATGCTGAAGGCGAAATGCATTTGAGAAAGATCATGTACCCAAAGCTCACGCATCAATATACAAGCCGGGCATTTACTAACGATGATTACGAGGAAAAATTTGCCAGGGCCAATAAACCGGGGAACACCATTATCTTGACAATCACGGTGGACGAGAAAGAATCAATACCGGAGAAAATAAAGGATCTTTTGCCGAAAAAATGGTCGGAAATTGAATTGGAGGTTGGTAAACAAGTAGCGGTAAAATACGAGAGCACGGCCCGAGAACTGAATATTATTACTCTTGTGGCCAAAGATTCGGCGGAGTTGTCGAAATTGGTCGAAAAAAACTCCTGGTAGAATTGGGTCGCTCCGGGTACGGTGATTGGTGGATAAAAGGGAACATTATGTAGGGTGCGTGCTTGCACGCACGCGTTTTGATTCAGAAATTACCACTGCTGAGCGTGCGTGCAAGCACGCACCCTACGCGCTTTCGGCTTTCCAGCGATTGTTGGGGGCACGGGGTTTGGAGTCGGTGGTGGAGTCGTCGCAGGATTCTGATTCGTCATCCGCCTCGTCATCAAATTCTTCATGGTCGGATTCTTTGTCTTCGTCGCGGGTGTCGTCATTAGATTCCGCCCTCACCCTAGCCCTCTCCCGACCAACCTTTGGTCGGTGCCCGGAGAGGGGAGAGGTTTCTGATTCATCATCATCTTCGTCCTCGTCGGATTCATATTCATCATCCTCGTCTGATTCATCCTCGAATTGCTCGGACTCGCTTTCTTCCTCGTCGATTTCTTCGTCGGTTTCTTCTTCGTCGGATTGGTCTTCTTCCAGGTCATCATCGGATGGGTCATCCTTATCTTCAGCTGCGTTTTCAGGTTCTTCTTCTTCGTCGAAGGCGTTTTTGTTCGACTGGGCGATGAAGATTTTGTTTGTCCGCCGGGGTTTGGGTTTTTGGATCTCGTCGGGCGATGGCGGGGCCTGGCCGGTCATGGTTTCCCATTGGGACATTGTAATTAAAATATCGCGGGCCTGGGACCCGTTGTACGGGCCGACGATGCCGTCCTCGGCCATGTAGTCGATCAGCCGGGCGGCACGTCCGTAGCCGATTCCTAAAGCCCGTTGCAAAAGCGAGACGCTGCCGCGGCCTTCGCGGATGACGATGTCCACGGCGGGTTCGTAGAGTTCATCGCGGTGGTCGAATTTTTTCGTTTCGCCCTCGGGCTGCGAGGCCTTGAGTTGCACCAGTTCCTTGACGAACTGCGGCTCGGACGTGGCCACGGTGGCTATGACGCGGTTGATTTCATCGTCGCTAAGGTACGTGCCCTGTCCGCGGATGAGCGCGCCAGTGCCGGGCCAGAGGAAGAGCATATCGCCGTTGCCCAGGAGTTTGTCCGCGCCCATTTCGTCCAGGACCACGCGGGAATCGGTGCGGGAGGCCACCTGGAAGGAGATGCGGGCCGGGAGATTGGATTTTATCAGGCCGGTGATCACATCGACGGTGGGTTTTTGCGTGGCCAGTACCAGGTGGATGCCTACCGCGCGGCTTTTCTGCGCCAGGCGGATGATGTGGCCCTCGACTTCCTTGGCGGCGGTCATCATCAGGTCGGCCAGTTCGTCGGTCACGATGACGATGTATGGCATGTGGGTGGGGATCTGGCTGCGCTCCTCGTCGTCCTCGGGCTGGATGCGTTCCATGAGTTCTTCTTCGCCGAGCTGGTTATATACGCTCACGTGGCGCACGCCCGCGCGGGCCAGCAGGTGATATCGTTCCTCCATCTTGTCGACCGCCCAGGCCAGGATGGCCTCGGCCTTGCGCATGTCGGTAACGACCGGGTGCATGAGGTGCGGCAGGGTTTTATATGGGCTGAGTTCGACCATTTTGGGATCGATCAGCAACATGCGGACTTCGTCGGGCCGGCGGGTCATGAGCATGGACACGATGATCGAATTCAGGCACACGCTTTTTCCGGTTCCGGTGCGGCCGGCGATCAAGAGGTGCGGCAGGGTGCTAAGATCAACGACCAGGGGATTTCCGGCCACGTCCTTGCCCAGGTACAAGGGGATCCGCATTTTAAGGCTTTTGCCGTTGGCTTCCTCGATGACCTCGCGGAGGCGGACGATCTGGCGTTGGGTATTGGGGACCTCGATGCCCACGGTGTTTTTGCCTGGAATTGGGGCCACGATGCGGACGCTGGTCACGCGCAGGGCTATGGCCAGATCGTCGGCCAGAGCGGTGATTTTGCTTAAGCGCAGGCCGGCTTCGAGTTCCACCTCGAACTGGGCGATGACCGGCCCGGTCTGGATTTCGACCACGCGGACGTTGAAACCGAAATCGAGGAAGGTTTTTTCCAGGATTTTCGCGCGGCGGCGGACTTCTTTTTCATGCTCGTCGAATGAGTAAGTTTCGCCGGGCAGAAGAAGATCGAGGGATGGCATTTCGTAGTCGGCCGGATTTTGGCCGGGTTTATCGGGCTCGAATTGCTCGAACAGTTTTTGACGATCGGATTGTTTGCCCTTTAGTGCGGACTTGGCGGCGGGCTGATTGCCGGCCGGAATTACAGCGACCGTTTTTTTGTCCTTGCCGGTTTGAACGGCGGTCTCCGCTTCGTCGTCATCTTGGATTTTTTCGTCTTCTTCGCTTGCACGGCCGCTGATGCGGACCGCCACTTTATTGTTCACTTCTTCAGGCTCGTATGCGTCGAGGTCGGATCGCCGGCGCCCGAGTTTATGGGCGTAGGCCGCGCCGACCTGCAACACGCCGCGGCCGAAATGTCTGGTGGACTGACTAATCAACCACACGAAGATGCGGATAAGCACATAATCGGTGGTAAGGAGCAATCCGCCGATGAGCATGCTGGAGGCGATGATATACGCGCCAAGCCGGGCAGAGTGCATTTCTAAAAGCCCACGGCCGGTTGCGCCCAGGAATCCGCCCGGGCCGATCACCGGGCCGGGCGAAAATCGGGTCAGGGCCATGGCCGCCAGGGTGGTCAGGCCCGTAAGCGACAGTAGCCAACCGCCGGCGCGGAGCCAGGGTTGAGATATCCGCCGGTGCATGAGTAAAACGGCGTCGAGCACGGTCAGGGAAACAATCAAATAGTAGGCGCCGATGCCCAGTGATTCGAAAAGCAAGCGGGCTATAACAGCCCCCGATCGGCCGCAGGTGTTGTGGATTTCGAGATGGGACGGATAGACCAGGGAACTGGGCGGATCGGCCGGATCGTAACTGAACAAGGCCGCAGTGAGAAAAATAACCAAGGCCAACAGGGCCAGGGCGGCAAGATCGCACTTCAGGTTGCGCTCGTCAAACATAAAACTTGTGTGGCCAGAGGTTGAAACGATAACCTATGGTCCGGATCCCATGTTGCGGGCCGGTGACGCATCCATGTCTGGAACCAATCCTGCTTCTTCGACCTAAGTATCGGCCATTTCACCACTTGTAGACGAGTTTCCATGCACCGCCCGTTGCCGCTTACGCAGCGCAAATGCCATGCAAAATCATTCAGACAGGCATAACCGGCACAAGAGGTTTTCGCCGAGTTACCCAAGATGGCGGCGGATGCGTTATAATCAGGGGAATGTGAATCGCACTATAACTGGTGCGGCGATTTTATCGGCAAATCCCCGGGATTTATCAGTATTTACATTGGAAATGATATGTTTCAGGCTTTAAAGGCGGAAATCGAGGAATTTTTCAGGCAAACCATTTGAAAGAAAAACACCAATGGACGAAAATAAAAGGTAGGATCATTCGAGCATAGGTTCCCGGTTTTTTCCTTCTTATCGCAAAGCCCAACCGCAATTTTATCGGTTAATTTTATCGGGTTTTTAAGTATGATGTCCGTAGAACAATTCCTGGCCGTGCTTAAAGAAAAGGACTTGGTGCCCGGCGATCTGCTGCATGTCCTTTACAATCAGGCCGCCCATCACGTTACCGCGGCCGAAATAGCTCAAGTACTGATCGACAAGGGCTATCTTACCCCGGCGCTGGCAAATCGGCTGATGGGCGTGGACATAGAGCAGCCGACCCAGGATGCGGGTGGATATGAACAGGAGCCGAGGTCGGAACAGGACATTGGTTTTGCTCCGGTGAAAGAGGAAAAGGAACCCAGGCCGGTTATCGGCAGGCATCGGTCGTACAAAGCCGGCGACAGCACGAAGAGTTCCGCCTCGGCGTCACCGGCCCCCAAAGGCCCAAAGCCGCCCGAGCCTACGCCTCCGCCGAAACCTTCGCTGTTGGATAAACCGCCTCCGTCGCCCTGGGCCAGTTCGGTTTACGATCGGGAAATAGATACCTCCAAGGGCATAGTGTCTCCGCGCCTGGTGAAGCTGGCCGGAATTGAGACAATTCCCACAACATTCTTGAAACCCAGGCAAAAAAGATGGTTGACGATGTTGATCCGCGGGGGAATTATTCTGGGGTTGGCTGTGATTTTCTACTTGCTGATTAGGATGCTTTTCTTCCCGTCCCTGTAAGTCAGGGCCGACACGGCCCAACTCTGAATAGATAACGCGGTGCCGGCGCCGCGGCTATTGAGTCTAAGATAAGTACTGTCGTAAAGCCCATGGATTGCAACCCGTGGGCTTGGCTTGCCTTACCATTTGCATCGCGACATTCTTCTTCTGGGACTAAATAAACGTCCGACGCCCCCTGTTACATCTGTTACGCCGTCTTGATATAATTTAAGGTATAACTATGGAATATTAATGGCTTGACCGCGCGACTGCCGCCGACGGCATGCCATATCTTACTTTTCGGGGAAAGCTGACATGATCATTGCCGACCTTAGCAAGATCGAAGGCCGACGTTATCCGGCTCGCCGGCGGACGCAGAATTTAGTCGGCGGCCTCTCGCCCATCCAAGCTACGCATTTTAGCATTGGTAATGTCGTACTCGATCCCAACGGCGGTCAAGTGCCTTGGCACAACCAAGAACAAGAAGAAGTGTATTTTATTATCGAAGGCAAAGCCGAGATGTGCCTGGGCGACGAGCGCCAAGTTGTCACCTCGGGACAGGCCGTTTACATCCCTCCGGGGTTATTTCATCAAGTTACTAATATTGGCGATAAGCCCTTGCGAATGCTTTACTGCTATGGCCCGGCGGGCGATGTCGCTCACTGGAAACAGGAACTCAGCGGCACGCTCCCGGTCGCCGGCGTTGACGCTCCTGGGCTTCCGCCGGGCGCACGGCCGCAATGCACCGAAAAACCAAAAGTTCAATAAAAACTGCCAATCTCAACGAGGAACTTTATGAGCATCCGCTCGCATAATATCGGCATTATCATGAACGGAGTCACCGGACGGATGGGCACGAACCAGCACCTCATGCGCTCCATTATTGCCATCATCCAGCAAGGCGGCCTGAAGATCGGCGAGAACGAAATTATCATGCCCGATCCGATCCTGGTCGGACGCAATCCGCTAAAATTGGAACGGCTCGCAACCATGGCCGGCGTTACTCGTTGGACCACTGACCTTGATAAAGCCCTCACCAATACCAGCGATATCATCTATTTCGATGCCCAAACCACCGATCGCCGCGTGGAAGCCGTCAAGAAGGCCATAGCGGCCGGCAAACACGTTTATTGCGAGAAACCCACGGCCACAACCACCGCCGACGCCTTGGAACTGTACAAGCTCGCAAAAGCCGCGGGCGTGAAGAACGGAGTGGTGCAAGACAAGCTCTGGCTGCCCGGTTTGCTGAAATTGAAACTGTTGATCGCCAGCGGATTCTTCGGCCGGATTCTCTCCGTTCGCGGGGAGTTCGGTTACTGGGTCTTCGAAGGAGACGCCGTTCCGGCGCAACGTCCGTCCTGGAACTACCGGAAGGAAGAAGGCGGAGGGATCATCATCGATATGCTCTGTCACTTCCGCTACGTGCTCGACAATCTATTCGGCCCTGTTCAAGCGGTCTCCTGTCTTGGCGCAAGGCATATCGACCGGCGCTGGGACGAAAATGGCAAAGCCTACGAGAGCACTGCCGAGGATGCCGCCTACTGCACGTTTGAACTCTCCGGCGGCGTCATAGCGCATATAAACGCCGATTGGTGCGTCCGCGTGCGCCGCGACGATCTGCTCACCCTGCAAGTGGATGGCACGAAGGGCAGTGCAGTCGCCGGCCTGCGCCACTGCTGGATTCAGCCCTATGC
>JBEKIK010000093.1:0-6794 GCA_050011795.1 Thermoguttaceae bacterium
AGAAATCCGAGCGCGACGTATACCATGCAGCGCAAAATACCATCAACAGCATCAGGAATATAAAAGACACCAGCACCGCAAGGATCCGCAAGAATACTTGGCGCGCCTTCCGCCAGAACTCCGGCGATCTTTCGCGCGCCGCCCTCAGGGCAATGCGAATCTTTAACCGCCACCGCCGTGCTTTCCCAGATCGTTTCGGTTGGTCCTTTGAAGGAGCGTTTCCCGTGTTCACATCAGGTCTCCGGACTCCGGCTGTCTAAATTTTCCAACTGCTTTTTTATCCCATGGCGGCCACGATGATTCCGGCCAGCAAGCCCAATCCTACGAGCAAGGCGAAATATCCGCCCAGCCTGACCATCAACAGATAGCGCCGCGACGGGACCTTCACGAGCATTTGTTCCAATTTGCCTTCCCGACGGAGGCGCTCCATATACTCCGGACGCTCAGTCTTGAATTCATCCTCGCCGTATAGTCCCGTGAGCACCGACATGTCGGCGGGAAACTTATCCGCGCGCAGGTGCGTGTTGAAAAAGTGCACTGCAAATACAAATCCCGTGGCCAACAGCGCCTGGGTGGAATGGATCACTTTGGCGATATTCAACGTCATGCCCGGCAGGAACCAACAGAACAGGTTTGGAAACCATAATATCAAACCCGTGCTGCCGATAATCGCCACGTCGGCGATGGCGCCCCAAAAGTCGAACTTATCCCAATATGCCCAACGCTCTAAGGTGGGTTTCGGTCCCAGACCGATAAACCAGCGGATCATGCGGAAGAAGTCTTTCACGTCGCGCCAATTAGGCGCCGGTGAATCCGGGCCGAAAATTAAACGCATCCGCGATGCGCCCCGCCGCCGTCCTTGGCGATAACGTCGAACAAGCAAAATCATGTAAGCGAAAAAACACACAAAAGTGCCTACAGCGAAGATGCGGTGCCAGATGCTCGTTGACGCAAAACCACCCCACATTACAGCCAAGACTTTCGCCCAATTATACTCACTATACTTTAAGGGCACACCCGTCACGGCAAGCCCCAAAAACGAAACCAGAAGCAAGGTATGGCCCCAGCGATGGAATGCAGGAAATCGCTCGTATGCGATTTCACCTGGCGCCAACGGAGGTAAACGCCCATTTTGCAGAACGTCGATTAGACTACGCACAAACCAAAGCACGCAATGCACGCCAAAGAAACTGAATACCGCGATCATCAGCGTCATCAGCACTACGTACACCCAGTAAAGCACGGGATATGCGTGTCGATTGGTATGGTCGGCGTGCGGATCGAAGTTCGAGAAGTTACGATTGGCATTTTGATGACATTCCCGGCACGTTTTTGTCCTATTCCGGGTGGAAACAGGCGACAGTGGATTGGAAACCGCCAGGATGTCATGTGAACCGTGGCAATTGGAGCACTTTGCCGCGGGTCCATAAGCCAGTTCGGTCAACTCGCCGTGGATGCTCATCGCATATCGGCTCGACAGTTGCCCGTGACAGTTGCCGCACAAATGGGGAAGTTGTTGACGAAAGTGGCCCGACTCGGCAAATTCGATGCTATGCCCCTGGTGACAAGACGTGCAGGACGGATGCTGCATGGTCTTTCCACCAGGAGCCAATCGATTCGCGGCCTCTCCAAGACCTTTTCCGCTGCTATGAATACTCGTTTGCAGAGTTTCGGCGATGAATCGGTGACATTTTCCACACGTTACAGCCACATTTGCCAAATATAATGTCGATCGCTGATCCGCCGGTTTGTAGATGCCGTGCGAGCCGTGGCAGTCGGCACAGGACGCGGTCACCTGCAGCCCCATTTTGTATAGTCCCAGGCCATGCGCGTTTTTCTTGTACGAGTCGTAGTCCTTCTCGTGGCATGTTCCGCAGAGCTTCACCTGATTGTCGATAAACACCGGAGAACCCGGGTCCTTGACCGGCAAAAGCTGATGAGATACGGTCCCGTGGCATTTATCGCACGACAGCGCCGTTCCTTGGCCGCGTTCGTTTTTCGGTCCGGCTTTGTCGTGCACCCCTTTGACGAGTTCCAACGCCTCGTGGTCATGACAATAGGAACAGTATTTTTTCACTTCCTCCGGCTTGGAACGGAATCCGTCCTCTAAGGCGTGTGCATCGCGGATTTCCTGAGCCTTGTAATTACCCCCGTGGCAATCGGAGCAGTTGACGCCTTTTAGCCAATGCACGTCCTTGGCGAGCTTATCCCGCGAGATGAACAAATGCCGCGACTTTTCGTCCCAGAGGTCTGTCTCGCCGTGGCACTGAATACAAGAATTATCGTCGGCGGAAATGTGGGAACCTGCCTTGGGAGGAAACGGCCTCTGAAGACTCGATTGCTCGACGGGCTGGTTTTTCGACGCGGGCTGAGCGGAGGCATCGCTCGTTACAGGCCTGGCCGTCCCTTCGACCGATACTTCGGCAGTGTTTTCGCGGGCATTGGCCGCCGCCGCTACATTCGGCGACTTGATCGAATCATGATCATCCGCAATCCCGATCGCCAGTGCGAGCACCAGCAAAACAATTGAAAGGATTTTCATGATTCAATATTCAAGACAGCCAGGAACTCCGCCGTTGAATTGCCAGGGGATCATTGCTTGTCGTATTTCGGATGATCTTGATGCCCCTGAACCAGATGGCAGGCCACACAGACATTTTTCGGAAGCACTTTGTAGATTGAATCTCGGGCAGCCTTTTCTTCTTCCGGTGAAAGAGTTTTTTTGTTCAAAAACGGTTTGCAGACCTTTTCATGCTCACTGCCCGGACCGTGGCAGGCCTCGCAGGTTGTTCCAACCAAATTGGGCGTTGCGGCCGCATCCTTGAAACCGCTGGGTTGACCGTATCCGGTAGCATGGCATTTCAGACAATCCGGGTTGGTCTGGTATTTCGCGGGAACGCTCACCCATGCTTCTTTGGCGTGTTTGGTCTTTTTCCAAGTCGTGAATTGCTTGAAATGACATGCCGAACAGGCTTTGGATCCGACGTAAGTCTGTCCTGCCGGCGGAGCGGGTTCAGGAGCTTCCTCTTTCGGCGGTGGTTGTGAGTTTGCACTGATGATCAATCCAGTAAGGGTAATAAAAATCGCCGCTACTGAGATCTTGATTAGACGCTTGCCTGGAGCATACCACATAAGGCTTACCCCTTATTCCAGAGAAAAAAAAGGAAGCATTTTGATCTGAAAAAAACGTATCCTTAGCTTACTTTGTATGAAAAAGGTGGTCAATATAGCCCCCCACCTCAATTCTTGCTGCTAGCAAAAAAATCAGAATTCATCAAAGTCCCCTAAAAACCTGGGAATGCCAGAATAATATATCACTAAAATAATTAAGTATCAAATTTTTATCATGTTAAGATGCGTAAAAGCGATATTCCAACCTCTCAAATAGCTTTGACATACATGCCCTGTATTGTTAGACTCCCTCCTCCTTATCTCTATATTAATTGTTTGACCGTTCCTGTCGGGTAAGTACCCGAACTTATCATTAGAAATTCTTTTGGAATCCTAGCCACCATGACAACCGGCCGAAAGCTGGCACTTGCCTCGGTGTTTGTGGCATGTGCCATCATTTATTTGGCTTATTTAGGCGCTACCGAAAGCTGGCGGTATTACCTTACCGTTGATGAATGCCTGACGGACGTTTCGTTGCACAGCGGAAGTAGGTTCCGCGTTAACGGCAAGGTTGCCGGTGGAAGTCTTCATATTGCTCCTGATCGGCGTCAAGCCGATTTTACGCTTCGAGGTAGTAAGGGATCGCTTGCGGTAAAATGTAGCGGTCCGATTCCAGACAATCTTGCGGAAAATATGGATGTTGTGGTGGAAGGCCGCCTTGAAAGTCAGACAAAATTTCATGCCGACAAAGTCCTCACCCGTTGTGCCGGCAAATATCAGTCTCAGAATTCCTCCTCTTCACCCGCATCGTCGCCTAAACTGGAGTCTGCCTTGTGACGGTTCTCGGCCAACTAACGCTTCTGTTTGCCTTTGTCGCCGCAGGCTATTCGGCCTTTGCCTGTGCGCTCGGGTGGCGATTAGAACGCCGCTCCGTGCTCCGCAGCGGCTATGTTTCGGCATTCGCTTCGGTAGGGGCCTTAAGCATTTTAATGCTTATCTTGATCCGTGCTTTGGCCCTCAGTGACTTTCGCTTTGCGTATGTCGTCCAGTACAGCAGTCGCACATTGCCCTGGTATTATGCAATTTCGGCGCTTTGGGTTGGGCAGGCAGGCTCGCTCCTGCTTTGGAGTTGGTTTCTTGGCGTGGTGGCCCTGCTCTACCGTTTTTGGCCCCGTAAGCAACTCGATCCCTTGCACGATGTCACATTTGCCGTGCTCTTGACGTACCTAGGCTTCCTGGTGGCCGTCATGGTATTTGGCGCCGACCCCATGGAACCAAGCCTATCGATCCCTCGTGAAGGCGTGGGAATGAGTCCACTTCTGCAGCATCCTGCCATGTTGGCCCATCCGCCGGTGGTTTTTTTGGGATATGCAATCTGGGCAGTTCCTTTCGCCATGGCTTTAAGCGCTCTGCTGACTGGTCAGATCGACCGGCACTGGTTCGAGCAAGCCCGCCGATGGACGCTTTGTGCATGGACCATTCTTGGTCTTGGCATCCTCCTGGGCGCGAAATGGGCCTACGACGAACTCGGCTGGGGCGGTTATTGGGGTTGGGATCCCGTGGAAAATGGTTCGCTAATGCCCTGGCTTACCGGCACCGCGATGATCCATTGCGGCCTTGCCTGGCACTATCGAGGGCTAATGAAAAAGACCGCCTTGCTGTTGGCCATAGTCACATTTGCTTTATGTAATTTTGCAGCATTTCTTACGCGCAGTGGAATCTTTGGCAGTCTGCACGAATTCAGTCAATCGCCTATCGGTTGGTTGTTTTTATTGCTGATGGCAATGCTTGCAGTTTTGACTGTTGTGCTCATTCCGCTACGACGCAACCCATTGGCCGCCGACAATCAGATTTCCAGCCTTAGCTCGCGCGAAGCCTGCGTGGTGATTGCCACAATTGGCTGGTTAGGGTTGACGCTTGTAGTTTTCTTGGGCACGGTAGCGGCTCCGCTTTCCGGTCTGATGCTCGCCCGCAAACTCACGGTTGGCCCGGCGTTTTACAACCATGCGCTGATACCCGTTGGGATCGTGCTGCTTATAACTACCGCAGCGGCTCCTGCCCTTCGCTGGGGCTTGCCCGTTAAACATGCCGAACGCAAAGCATTGTGGATCGCTCTCGCATCGGCGGTTCTAATCGTCTTGCTTGCCGTGGCGCTTGGTATACGTAACCTTTTGGCCCTTGCAGTAGCCGGGTCGGCGACGTTTGCATCGGTCGTTTTTCTGGCGGCATTATTTCTTGATTGCCTGTCAGTTAATTCCTCCTCACTTTGGCGGAAGGTCTTTACGGTCCTCCGCGCACATCGCCGCCGATACGCCGCATTTGCCATTCATCTTGGTTTCGTCGCTATTGCCGTCGGTGTGACCGCTTCTTCCCTGGGCACTCAACGCTGGGAAACTACTATGCAGCGAGGAGAAACCGCCAACTGGGCCGGCCGATCAATACACTTCACCGCTCTCCATCAGCAACGGTATCCCGATAAGCTGGCAATCGAGGCCCAACTCGAAATAAGCAGCCCCTGGCGGCGTTCGATTACGCTTCTTCCCGCTCAACACCTGCACCTGTTGCAAAACCAATGGACCACCGAGGTGGCCATAGACTCCTCCTGGAGCGGAGATTTTTATGTGATCCTCGACAGCGGCCGGGGAGAAGATCAGATCCATGTTACTTTCGTGGACAATCCTTTGATGTACTGGATTTGGTGGGGCGGTGCATTGATCGGCCTTAGCGCACTAGTTGCATTGTGGCCTGTGCGCACCGCAAGCAAAATATCCGCTTCGTCGATTCGTATACAAAGATCAGAAATTCACAAGCCCACGGTCGGGATACATCCCCCGCACGCGCCTGAACTGCGGCATAACAGCACTTTCCACGATTCCAAGCATTCTTAGGGCCGGAACAACGCATGAACAATTCCTCTGTATGCAGCGCGATCAGTGCAAGCCGGCTTACCCGGAAGTTCGGTTCACGGGTTGTTTTGAACAATCTGTACCTTGACATCGCCGAAGGCGAAAGTGTGGCTATCGTGGGAACGAATGGTTCGGGCAAGACTACCTTGTTGCGATGCTTGGCAGCGCTCATGCGCCTTAGCGGCGGTGAAGTTCGCTGGTTTGGGCATCCAGCAGCAGACAAGCCCGCATCGAGCAAATTGGTGGGGATGGTTGCCCACGACGGATTTCTCTACCCTCATCTGACCGGCCGGGAGAACCTGGTTTTTGCCGCTCGCATGTATGCTGTTCCCAATCCCGGTCAGCGTGTAGACGCCTTAATCCAAGCTGCCGGTTTGGAGCCGTATGCCTTTCGCCATACGCGGAAACTTTCTCGCGGAGTGCGTCAACGTTTGAGCATCCTCCGGGCGATGGTTCACGATCCTAAGATTTTGATCCTTGACGAGCCTTTTGCCGCGCTGGATGCGGCCGGCGCGGTCTGGCTGAGTTCGTTATTGCAGGATCTGCGCGGCAGAGGGTGTGCGATTTGTTTTACCACACATGACCTACGGCTTGCCCATGCCCATGCCGACCGCGTGCTGGAAATTCGCTTTGGGGTTTTGGAAATTGTGGAAAATACTAGTGCTGTGTCACGGTTAATAATTGGGATTGATCGTAATGTGTTTTTTAGGGATACTGTGGGAAACAAGGAGGTTTCCCATGCAGAAGAAATATATTGTTCGCTTATCGAAAGAGGAG
>JBEKIK010000094.1:0-6779 GCA_050011795.1 Thermoguttaceae bacterium
GTTCAGACGGCAAATCGCCGAATTCGCGGATGCACAGGACTTCGCGGCCTTCGGCGTCGACGATGGAGAGCCACTCTTGCGGTGAAGAGATGGGGAAGGCCCGGACCGGCTCGACGCCCACGAGTATTCGGCCGTCGGCGTCGGTCAATACCAGGCGGTCGAAGGCATCGCGGTGCAATTGGAATCCGCGTGCGGCAAGTTGTTCGGCGGGGGTGGCGGTTTGAGTCATTTTATTTCGTGGCGTGTCCATGTGTCATGTCAACTTGGGCTTTATACAGCCGGGCATAAGTGCCCTGAGGTTGGAGCAAGTCGTCGTGATGACCGATCTCGGTAATCCGCCCTCGTTCGATTACGACCAAACGATCGGCGCGGCGGAGGGTGCTTAAGCGGTGGGCGATGGCGATGGTGGTCCGTCCTTGGACCAGATTTTCCAGGGCCAACTGGATTTCGCGTTCGGTCTCGGTGTCGACCGATGAGGTGGCCTCGTCGAGGATGAGGATGCGGGGATCTATCAACAGCGCCCGGGCGATGCTGATTCGCTGCCGTTCGCCGCCGGAAAGGAACTGCCCGCGTTCGCCCACCAGTGAATCGTATCCGTCGGGCAGGCGCAAGATGAATTCGTGTGCCCGGGCCGCCCTGGCGGCGGCGACGATTTCTTCCCGCGCGGCATCCGGGCGTCCGTAGGCGATGTTTTCGGCAATAGTTCCGTAGAACAGGAAAGGCTCCTGCAAGACAATGCCGATATGGCTGCGATATTCGGCGATTGGGTAGGAGCGGATATCGACTCCGTCGGCCAGAATCGCGCCTTCGGAGGCGTCATAAAAACGGCAAATCAAGTTGATCATTGTGGTTTTACCGGCCCCGCTATGCCCGACAAGGCCGATCATTTCACCCGGTTGAATTTTCAGGTTCACATCCTGCAGTACGGGCCTCGCGCCGTAATGGAAACTCACATTACGGAATTCCAATTCTCCGCGCAACCGGCCCGGGTGTACCGGGTGGGCAGGTTCGGCTACGCTAGGCAGGCGGTCGAGGATGGAAAAAATCCGCTGCGTACTGGCCGCCGACCGTTGCACGGCCGATACGATCCGGCTCATCGAGTCCAGTCGGGCGTAGAATCGCTGGATGTAACCGACAAACAACAGCAGCGCGCCGAGGTCGATATAGCGCGGATTTATCAGGAAGGCTTGATAAACCCGGTAGACGCCGTAAACCCACACGACCAATACCCCGACGTCGGTCAAATAAGTTACGGTTGAACCGAAAAAGGACCAGAGGCGATTAATGCGAACATTGGCTTGGAAGACCTGATCGCTGGCCCGGCGGAAGCGGTCGATTTCCCGGCGTTCCTGGGCAAAAGCCTTGACCACGCGAATACCGGGAATAGTGTCGGCCAGAATACTGGTCATTTCACCCCAGGTCCGGCTCCCCAACTGAAAGCCTTGGCGCAGACGGCTTCGCACCTTATGGACCAAATATGCGATAATCGGCAAGGGCGCCAGCGACACGATCGCCAACTTCGCGTCGATGGTCAACAAGGTCGCGGCGATCATGAACAACATCACCATGTCATTGGCAAAATCGAGCAGATAGACGGAGAGGAAATAATTAATCCGATCGGTGTCGTTGCTCACCCGGGCGATCAAAACACCGGTCCGTTTTCCGCCGAAGTACTCCAGAGACAGAGTCTGCAAATGCGCGTAGGTTTGATTGCGCAGATCGGCGAAAATCCGCTCGCTTACCCAAGCCAATACGTAAGTCCGGGCCCAGGCCAGCAGCCAGGCCACAATAGCCGCTCCGGCATATAAGCATAAATATAAGGGGATATAGCGAAAAGTCTGGGCCACGATATCGTTTACCATGGGCCTGGTCAGATACATCGAGAGCAACGTGGCGGCATTACAGGCAAGCATCAAGGAAAACCCGAACAAGATGGCAAGCGCCCGAGGCTTGGCAAAGCGCGACAACCGCCACAGGGACTGTATGGGGGGCTTGGCCTTGGCCGCTTCGCATTCCGGACAAGAAATTTGCTCCGGCCCCAATAAGGCGCCGCAACTTGGACATACCGCAGCCAGGTATTCCGCGGAATCTTCTTCGTCGCCTTGGTCTCCCTCTTGCACGCGTTCAAAGCGCAACGCCAAGTGATGGGCGGCGTTGATCTTGCCGGAGGTGAACCGCCAGTGATGCAAACGGCTCTGGGGGCCAATCAGTTCCAAAATGCCAGTGCCGCCTTGCTCCCGCGCGCGAAGAGCCAACGACGGATCGACTTTCCAGGACTGAAAGCCTTTATCGGGAGGCGTGCCGGACTTTGCTTCTCCTTCCAGAGGTCCTACCGACAAAAGCCGGCGATCGGTTAGCGCTACCAGTCCTTGGGCGTAATTTAATTGTTGGTCGAGATCGAGCTCCAACCAGACCAAAGGGCTTTCATCACCGGAAAGATGAGCTTCCACTACGCTACGCAGCTTAGGCGCGACGTTTTCCCAAATATCATGAGTGGAATTTAAGGGACCGGGCACAGGCAATAATTATTGTGACAAATACTCCCGGAGCAAGATCCGGGGCTAAACGATGAATACGACATTGATTTATCTGACATTCAGTGGCTGTTCTATTGTTAGCTTATTATAATTTTGCCGATTATAACCAGTGTGTAAATAGTGAAAGTATTTCAAACTCACCTCACTTTACTCAACCTAAGCGATTATAAAGTATAATTTATTAAAGGTATCGAGCCGATTTCACTATGGCTTGCGACCATAATCAGTACAAAGTCGACTCCTCAAATACGTTGGCCGCCAAAGATAGGGTTCAGTTTCTTGAACCATAGGCCAGAATTCCGCATCCCCCTCATCCGCGGTATAACAGATCTTCAACAGATCATAGTTATGGAAATGGTTTTTTATAACTAAGTATAGAAGTAGTAGGCCGTTATGGCACGGAATTTAAGAGTGGGCGTTAAACTCATCATTAGAGGTTTCCTAAGCACAACATGATTATATCTCCAGGAAATGAGCATCCCCAACCGGGATATATGAAATTTTTTCGGTTGGCTATTGCTTTTTTTAAGCCGGGTGGATTAAATAGATTGATGGAGTTGGCCAACGCAGCGGGGACGTTTTGTTGTCGGCCGTGCTCCTCCTACCAGGGGTTCTTCCTGCCTATGCCCAATGCTGCCCTCTCACTCGACTAGCATACGAGTGCCGAGGTCTGCGCACACTAGCGAATTCTCGGATAAGTGGGTAAAACAGGATAAATGACTACAATTGTGAGTTGACTAGGCTATACCGATTAAAGAGCAAAGTTTACCAAATTTCACTTGATTATTCAAAGCCGGATGGAGGCGGCCGTTAGAAGTGTATTTCATGGAATGGCAACATAAGAAGATATTAACGAGCATGAGGAACACGATCGCATTTATGGGTGGTTAGGGTTGGTCGGGTTATGGGGTAAAAAAAATTTACCGATACAACATTTTATCCATTTGCTACGTAGATCGTTCTAGGAAGGATCGATCACCGTGATTCCGCAAAAGCTAGCAAGTTTAAATAGTGAGACACACAACCATGGAATACCGCAAGGTGTTGGCTCTGCGCGGCCCGAACATCTGGGCAAACTTCCCGGTGATCGAAGCCTGGATCGATCTGGGCGAATTAAAAGATTCGCCGTCTAACGAAATCCCCGGTTTTAACGAGCGATTAATGAACTGGCTGCCGACGATGATCGAGCATCGTTGCAGCATCGGCGAGCGGGGCGGGTTTTTCCAGCGACTGCGGATGGGAACCTATCCCGCTCATATCATCGAACACATCACGCTGGAACTGCAAACTCTGGCCGGCACGCCGGTCGGATTCGGCAAGGCCCGGGAAACTTCAGAAGAAGGCGTGTATCGGATCGTGGTCCGGTACGTGGAAGAGAACCTGGGTCGTGAATGTCTGAAAGTCGCCGCCGATCTGTTTCTGGCGGCGGTGTACGATAAACCGTTCGACGTGGCCGGGGAAATAAATCGGCTCCGCGATCTGGCCCAACAAAACTGCCTTGGCCCAAGCACCAACGCAATTGTGGAAGCCGCAAAAACGCGGGGCATTCCGGTGCGGCGGCTGAACGTTGAAAGCCTTGTTCAATTGGGTTACGGTTGCAAGCAGCGGCGAATTCAAGCGGCCGAGACGGACCGCACAAGCGCGATAGCCGAATCGATCGCGCAAGACAAGGAACTTACCCGGGTGTTGCTGCAATCGGTCGGCGTGCCTACTCCCGAAGGACGGCCTGTAACCAGCGCTGAAGACGCTTGGGAAGCAGCCTGCGAGTTAGGCCCGCCGGTGGTGGTCAAACCGCAAGACGGCAGTCAAGGCCGCGGGGTTGCGGCGAATTTGAGCACGCGCGAGCAGGTTATAGCCGCATATCAAGCCGCGCACAAGGAAAGCCCGTCGATCATCGTGGAAAAGTTCGCTTACGGTCAGGACTATCGCGTATTGGTGATAGACGGAAAAGTAGCGGCCGCGGCGCGACGCGAACCGGCGCACGTCCTCGGCGACGGAAATCACAGCATCGCCCAGTTGTTGGATATCGTAAATATGGATCCCCGACGGGGCGAGCATCACGCCACGGTGCTGAGCAAAATCAAATTGGACGCGATTTCGCTGGCGGTTTTGGTCGAGCAAGGTTTTACGCCCGACTCCGTGCCGCCCAGCGGCGCGGTGGTGTTGATCCGGCGGAACGCGAATTTAAGCACGGGCGGAACGGCTATCGACGTAACGGAATACGTTCATCCCGAGGTGGCGGCCCGGGCGGTGGAGGCCGCCAAGATAATCGGCTTGGATATCGCGGGCATCGACATGATAGCCAAGGACATCAGCCGGCCGCTGGAAGAACAAGGCGGGGTGATCGTGGAGATAAACGCCGCGCCGGGTCTGCGCATGCACTTGCAGCCTTCGGCGGGCGTTTCCCGTCCGGTAGGCGAGGCGATTGTCGACCTGCTCTATCCCGAAGGCGACAACGGCCGCATTCCGCTGGTTGCCGTGACCGGCGTAAACGGCAAGACAACGACCACCCGGTTCATCGCCCATATTATCAAAGGCGCCGGCAAGTTGACGGGCATGACCTGCACCGACGGCATTTACATAGGCGAGCGGCGGATTGATAACGGCGATTGCAGCGGACCGAAAAGCGCCCGGAGCGTGTTGATGACCCCCGGCGTGGAGGCGGCGGTATTCGAGACGGCCCGGGGCGGAATACTCCGCGAAGGGCTGGCTTTCGACTACTGCGACGTGGCCGTGGTGACCAACATCAGCGACGGCGATCATCTGGGCATCTCAGAGGTGAACACGCCCGAGGACCTGGCCAAGGTGAAACGCTGCATCGTGGACGTGGTTTCGCCCAAGGGCTACGCGGTTCTCAATGCCGCCGATCCGCTTGTGGTGCAAATGGCGCCTCACTGTCCCGGGGGCGTGCTGTTTTTCGCCAAGGACGGCAACAATCAGGTAATCGCACGGCATCGCGGCGTGGGCGGACGCGCGGTGTTTGTTCGCGACGGACAGATTATCTTCGCCGAGGGAAATCGCGAGGAAATCCTGATGCCGGTGGACGCCGTTCCATTGACGATGGGCGGGAAGATCACCTTCCACGTTGAAAACACCCTGGCCTCCGCGGCGGCGGCATGGTGCCTGGGAATACCCTTGGACATTATCCGTGCTCGGGCTTCCACGATCGCGGCCGACATGGGCAAGGTGCCCGGCCGGTTCAATATCCTGGATATCGACGGGGCCACGGTGATCGTGGATTACGGCCACAACGTACATTCCTTGACGGCGGTGCTGGAAGTGGTGGAAAAATTCCCGCAACAGCGGCGCATGGCAGTATATTCCACGGCCGGGGATCGGCGCGATCGCGACATGATCCGGCAGGGCGAATTGCTGGGCGCCGCCTTCGACCGCGTTGTGCTTTACGAGGATCATTATCGCCGCGGGCGAGCGGAAGGCGAGATCATGGGCCTGTTCCGCAAGGGCGTGGAATCGGCATCGCGGGCAAAGGAGATTATCGAGATCACCGGCGCAGTGAAGGCCGCCGAAGCGGCATTGAACATGGTCCAGCCCGGCGAGTTGCTGCTGTTGCAGGCCGATAAGATCGACGAAACGATGGACTGGATACGCAACTACATCTCGACGATGGTCGAGCGAAAAGCGGCGGCCGAGGAGTTAATCGAACAGGCGGCGGCCGAACCCGTATCAGCGCCGGAGCCTGCCGCTGCGGCAAAAGAGAAATTAACCGCAAGCGAAGTCGGCGGTACCATCCTGGCCCAAAGCTCGGCGGGGAAAGCATAATAGATTCATCCACAAAGCACACGAAGCACACGAAGGACGCGAAGAAATATTAAACAGGAGGACAGGCATTCTTGCCTGTCTTTTGGGTCCCGGACAGGAATGTCCGGCCTCCTGATTTAGTTAGTTAGGAATCCTGATCCCCGATTAACCCCTATGGCAGTTTATGCCCGAGTTTGTCGCGTTTGGCGGCCAGATAGCGGGCGTTGTGCTCGTGGATGGGGCCGACGATGGGGACCTGGTCGATCACTTCCAGGTCGAACCCGCCGTAGATAAAGGCGTCGGTTTTTTTGGGGTTGTTGGTAAGCAAACGGACGCGGGAAAGCCCCAAATCTTTTAGAATCTGGATGCCCACGCCGTAGTCGCGGCTGTCGACTTGATGACCCAGGGCCAGATTGGCCTCGACCGTGTCCAGGCCCTGATCCTGAAGGTTGTAGGCCTTGATTTTTTCGGTCAAACCGATGC